>NZ_JACYVY010000004.1:0-80579 GCF_017151825.1 Staphylococcus sp. EG-SA-18 | reverse complement strand
AATGATTTATTATGTAGTGGTTCTTACACATTAGCCACAGCTAATGTGTACTTAAAAATAGGAATACATGAGTAAAACTCATGCATAAGAAATACTAATTTCTATAGAAAAAGTATTTCTTTATCGTTGTCCCACCCCAACTTGCATTGTCTGTAGAAATTGGGAATCCAATTTCTCTATGTTGGGGCCCCGCCAACTTGCACATTATTGTAAGCTGACTTTTCGTCAGCTTCTGTGTTGGGACCCCCACCCCAACTCGCATTGCCTGTAGAATTTCTTTTCGAAATTCTCTGTGTTGGGGCCCCTGACTAGAGTTGAAAAAAGCTTGTTGTAAGCGCATTTTCATTCAGTCAAATACTGCCAATATAATATTATAGACCCTAGGACATTGATTTATGTCCCAAGCTCCCACATCATTGTTACAAATGTACATGATGTAAATGAATATTGCTGTCTAAATGTGCATGTAATATACAATGGTGCAGATAATACACTTAAGTCCTTAAAAATGAAACGTTAGTTCCAAGAGTCATTTTTAAACAATAGTGCATGTGATAAAATAGAAAAGAATGAAAAATATAGAGGTGACAATATGAAGATAGCAATTATAGGTGCAGGCATCGGTGGATTAACAGCTGCTGCATTATTACAAGAACAAGGTCATACTATTAAAGTCTTTGAAAAAAATGAGTCAGTTAAAGAAATTGGCGCTGGGATTGGTATCGGAGATAATGTGCTTAAAAAACTAGGTAATCATGACTTAGCTAAAGGTATTAAAAATGCTGGGCAAATCTTATCTACAATGACAGTGTTAGATGACAAAGATCGCCTGTTAACTACTGTTAAATTAAAAAGTAATACATTGAATGTGACGTTACCACGCCAAACATTAATTGACATTATTAAATCTTATGTAAAAGATGACGCAATATTTACAAATCATGAAGTCACGCATATAGATAATGAGACAGATAAAGTTACCATACATTTCGCGGAACAAGAAAGTGAAGCATTTGATTTATGTATTGGTGCTGATGGAATTCATTCTAAAGTGAGACAATCTGTAAATGCTGACAGTAAAGTATTATATCAAGGGTATACATGCTTTAGAGGTTTAATTGATGATATTGATTTAAAGCATCCGGATTGTGCAAAAGAATACTGGGGAAGAAAAGGAAGAGTAGGTATTGTTCCGTTATTAAATAATCAAGCATATTGGTTCATTACAATTAACTCGAAGGAAAACAATCATAAATATAGTTCGTTTGGTAAACCTCATTTGCAAGCATACTTTAATCACTATCCAAATGAAGTTAGAGAGATCTTAGACAAACAAAGTGAAACAGGTATCTTATTGCATAATATTTATGATTTGAAACCACTCAAATCTTTTGTTTATGGTCGTACTATTTTACTAGGAGATGCAGCACATGCGACAACGCCTAATATGGGGCAAGGTGCTGGACAAGCAATGGAAGATGCTATCGTATTAGTAAATTGTTTTAACACATACGACTTTGAAAAAGCATTACAGCGTTATGATAAAATACGTGTCAAACATACTGCAAAAGTAATTAAGCGTTCTAGAAAAATCGGTAAAATTGCCCAATATCGTAGTCGTTTAGTTGTTGCAGTTAGAAATCGTATTATGAAAATGATGCCAAATGCATTAGCAGCTGGACAAACTAAATTCTTATATAAATCGAAAGAGAAATAATACAACAATATGAAAACCCCCGTATGTTGAAACGAGAGCTCAACATATGGGGGTTCTTGTTTTTATAATAAATTCAATTATTAGTTAACGACAAATTGTGGTTTCTCACCTTGAACGGCACTAATTGCAGCATTAGCAACAATTTTAGACATCATGTCACGTGCTTCAAATGTAGCATTACCAATATGCGGTGTTAATACTACATTATTAAGTGATTTTAAGTCATCGGTAATATCTGGTTCAAATTCATATACATCAAGTGCAGCACCTTCAATTTCATTATCTTTCAATGCTTGCACTAGTGCTTGTTCGTGCACGATTGGACCACGAGAGGCATTGATTAAATACGCCGTAGATTTCATCATTTTAAATTGTTCTGTATCAATTAAATGATGCATTTTAGGATTATAAGCAGCGTTGATAGTGATAAAATCTGCATTCTTTAATAGTGTATCTAAATCTACATATTTTGCACCGATTTCTCGTTCTTTTTCTTCTTTGCGATTAGGTCCTGTGTATAGTACATCCATGTCAAATGCTCTTGCACGACGCGCTACTGCACTACCAATTTCACCTAAACCGATAATGCCGATTGTTTTCCCAGATACTTCTCTACCTCTGAAAAATAAAGGTGCCCATCCATCAAATCCAGTTGTACGTGATAATTGGTCCCCTTCAACAATACGACGCGCTACTGCAAGTACTAATCCAATTGTTAAATCGGCAGTCGCGTTTGTTGATGCTTTAGGTGTGTTTGTAACATCTATACTTTTTTCTCGGGCATACTCGATATCAATATTATTAAAACCAGCGCCATAGTTGGCAATGATTTTTAAGTCTTTACCAGCATCGATAACATCTTTATCAACGTTTGTAGATAATAAACTAATTAAGGCAGTCGCGTTTTTAACACCTTTAATTAAAGTGTCTTTATCGACTAATCCTTTACCTTCATACATTTCAACTTCAAAATGTTCTTGTAAAAGTTTTAAACCTACTTCTGGTATTGCACCAGCAACATAAACTTTTTCCATAAAAGATCACTCCTTTTATCTTAGTATAGTAGAAGATTAGACAGTATACAACTATGTCATGATGTCTTGTGTATCAATGATGTAAGCGCGTACTTTTGATGGAGGTGATATAACTTAGGCACTGTAGAACTATGAATATTGTAATGTGGAAAAACTGGATCAATTAAATTAGATAACGTAGTTTTAAAGTTAATAGTATTAGAAAAAATTAATATTTTGAATATGGGAGGAAATATAAATAAGTAGGTGGCAACGAAAAATAGCAAAAAAAGAGCTTCTCCTATAAAGGAAAGCTCAAAGTTTTTTGATGACATATGTACTAGAATTAAGTTTCAAGACAATATGTATCATCGTGTTTATATTAAATATGGATGTAGTTGTAGTTACCTGCTTCACTTGCAGAAATAGTTCTAGAACTTACTGAGAAAGGTCCGCCACTATAATTCATTTCTGAAATTGCAACTGAACCATCACTGTTTACACTTTCTACATATGCAACGTGACCAAATGGTCCTTCAGAAGATTGTAGGATAGCGCCTTTAGAAGGTGTATGATTTACTGTGAATCCAGCACCTTGTGCAGCAGCAGCCCAATTATTAGCATTTCCCCAAGTAGAACCGATTTCTCCGCCTACTTTATCATATACATACCAAGTACATTGTCCTGCAGTGTATAAGTTACCAGAATGTGAAATTGATGATGTAGTTGTCGTAGTTGTTGTAGTCGTTGTAGTTTGAGTCGTGTTGTAGTTATAGTTGTTGTAATTTGTATAATTTTCAGCAGCATCTGCATGATGTGCTTGACCTACTAATGCTGTGCCGATTCCTGCTGTTAACGTAGTTGCTGTTACTAATTTTTTCATGAATAAAGTCCTCCAAAGTTCTATATCTTTTTTTATAAATAAAACGTAGCGACTGTTTTATTCTCACATCTCGAATTGATGACAATAGTTACTTTAACAAAATTAATGCTTCTTGTGGGGAATGTTATTGATTTGTAAAAGAATAAAAAAACTTTGACTAATTTTGTAATAAAAATTAGTCAAAGTTACAATGAGATTAACAGATAATTAATAGGAAATATTTATTTGTAATATGTTTAAATAAATCGAATTGTTAAAGGTATTACATATTCTTGACCATTATAATATTTGACACACGCAATAATTGTGAATACAAAAGATAATATTGAGAAAGCGAATATGGATAAAATACCGATAAATGTAATGATGAAACCTATAATGATAATGAAACTAATATCGGTAGCAATTAGGAAAACGCCTATTAAAGTGATAACGACTAAAACGATAGACCAAATAATATAAGAAATCGTATAGTTAAGATAATTTTTTCCAGCACGATCAACTAGTTTCGATTCATCTTTTTTCAATAACCATATAATCAGTGGACCAATAATAGATGTGAATAAACTTAATAAATAGATAAGCATCGCCATAATGTTCTCATCATTGGATTTGCGATTCGGTTGATGATTTGTTACGTCGTTCATTTCAGTTGTCATATTAGACACTCCTTTGAAAATTGTAATATTATCTTTAACTATAACAAAATATAATCAAAAATAAACATGTTTATTAAACAATTATTAAAAATAAAAATAATTGGTGGACGTCGGCGTTTAAATAGGTTAATTTAAGGTTATATATACTTAACATTTATAATGATGCGTAATGAATTCGCATCATTTTTATATTGTCTTACGTATAATTTGTTTTTAATTTTAACCAAAGATAGAAAGAGGGTTGTTTATGAAAATAGCAATTGTAGGATCAGGAAATGGCGCAGTTACGGCAGCAGTAGATATGGTGAGCAAAGGCCACGATGTTAAATTATATTGTCGTAATCAATCTATAAGTAAGTTTCAAAACGCAATCGAAAAGGGCGGATTTGATTTTAATAATGAAGGTGATGAACGTTTCGTAAAATTCACTGATATTAGTGATGATATGGAATATGTTTTAAAAGATGCTGAAATTGTTCAAGTGATTATTCCATCTTCATACATAGAGTATTATGCTGATGTAATGGCAGAGCATGTAACTGATAATCAGTTGATATTCTTCAACATGGCTGCAGCAATGGGGTCAATTCGTTTTATGAATGTTTTAGAAGATAGACATATTGAAACAAAACCACAACTAGCGGAAGCTAATACGTTGACGTATGGTACGCGTGTCGATTTTGAAAATGCAGCAGTTGATTTATCTCTAAATGTACGTCGTATCTTCTTTTCAACATATGATAGAAGCTGTCTAAATGATTGTTATGACAAAGTTTCAAGTATTTATGATCATTTAGTAAAAGAGGAAAGCTTAATTAAAACAAATCTTGAAAATGGTAATCCTGAAGTGCATCCAGGACCAACATTATTGAATGTCGGTCGCATTGATTATGCTGGCGAGTTCGCTTTATATAAAGAAGGAATTACTAAACATACAGTTAGATTACTTCATGCAATCGAATTAGAACGTTTGAATTTAGGCCGTAGATTAGGTTTTGAATTATCAACAGCTAAAGAATCACGTATTGAACGTGGTTATTTAGAACGTGATAAAGAAGATGAACCATTAAATCGTTTGTTTAATACAAGCCCAGTATTTTCACAAATTCCAGGACCAAATCATGTAGAAAGCAGATATTTAACTGAAGATATTGCATATGGTTTAGTACTATGGTCAAGCTTAGGTCGTGTTATTGATGTACCGACACCAAATATAGATGCAGTAATTGTAATTGCATCAACCATTTTAGAGAGAGACTTCTTTGAGGAAGGCTTAACAGTTGAAGAAATTGGTTTAGATAAGCTTGATTTAGAAAAATATTTAAAATAAATGATGGCTTGAAGATAGAAAAGGATATAGCATTATGCAAAAGCAATAAATTGAAGAAAAGAGGTTTCTCATCAATAAGCGAAGGGGACGATAGATGATGACAAGAAAACCAACCTTTTTAGAATCAATTTCGACAATGATTGTAATGGTTATTGTTGTTGTAACAGGCTTTGTGTTTTTTGATATTCCAATTCAAGTATTATTAATTATTGCCTCAGCATATGCCACATGGATTGCAAAACGTGTAGGCTTAACATGGCAAGATTTAGAAAAAGGCATTGCAGAACGTTTAAATACTGCAATGCCTGCAATTTTAATTATACTAGCGGTAGGAATTATAGTAGGCAGTTGGATGTTTTCTGGCACAGTGCCAGCCTTGATTTATTATGGCTTAGATTTATTGAATCCAAGCTATTTTTTAATATCAGCCTTTTTTATAAGTGCTGTTACATCTGTAGCAACTGGTACAGCATGGGGCTCTGCATCAACTGCAGGGATTGCACTTATTTCTATTGGTAATCAATTGGGGATTCCTCCAGGGATGGCAGCGGGTGCTATTATAGCAGGGGCTGTGTTTGGCGATAAAATGTCACCATTATCAGATACAACTAATTTAGCGGCGCTTGTTACTAAAGTTAATATATTTAAACATATACATTCGATGATGTGGACGACGATACCTGCATCAATCATAGGTTTATTAGTATGGTTTATTGCTGGATTTCAATTTAAAGGGCATTCAAATGATAAACAGATTCAAACTTTGTTATCAGAGCTTGCACAGATTTATCAAATTAACATATGGGTCTGGGTTCCCTTAATTGTGATCATTGTTTGTTTGCTATTTAAAATGGCTACAGTGCCAGCTATGCTAATATCAAGCTTTTCTGCCATTATAGTGGGGACTTTTAATCATCATTTCAAAATGACAGATGGTTTCAAAGCAACATTTAGTGGTTTTAACGACTTAATGATACATCAGTCTCATATTTCATCCAGTGTGAAAAGCTTGTTAGAACAGGGTGGTATGATGAGTATGACCCAAATATTAGTAACGATATTTTGCGGATATGCATTTGCAGGTATTGTAGAAAAAGCAGGATGTTTAGAAGTCTTATTAACTACTATTTCTAAAGGCATCCATTCTGTAGGAAGTTTAATATGTATTACTGTTATTTGTTGTATTGCGCTTGTATTCGCTGCAGGTGTTGCTTCGATTGTAATTATTATGGTCGGTGTGTTAATGAAAGATTTGTTCGAAAAATACCAAGTCTCTCGTTCCGTTTTATCAAGAACACTTGAAGACTCAAGTACGATGGTCTTACCTTTAATACCATGGGGAACATCAGGTATTTACTATACGAATCAACTTCATGTCTCTGTTGAAGAATTTTTCATATGGACAGTACCATGTTATTTATGCGCAATTATAGCAATTATCTATGGTTTTACAGGGATAGGTATTAAAAAGTCATCGAATTCACGTTTAACTTAATGTGAGCGTGGAATATATATAATATGTTGAAACACTTTAATCATTTATAATTGTAGCGGTTATAGTTTGAAAAGGTTTTAACTTAGAATAAATATCCTCTATACATATACTGAATATGTTTTGTAGCGGAACATGTTGATATATGTAATGTAAGTTTTATGTCATGATTTGTAATGACTAAATTAATTGAGAATTTGAAGGCAAGTATATTTGTAAGTACTTTAACTAAAAATTTATCAATGTATAGCCGATTTGACATGCCTAAATTTGGGTGTGTCAATGGCTGTATGTTGTTTATTCTTTATTACAGAGTGAATCGGATTGGTGAAAATCGAAATTTTGAGATTTTTACCAATTCGATTTTTTTCATAGAAATTAAAAAAGCCAACAAGGCTCTTGAAACCTTGTTGGCGTAAACATAGCCATCACTAATTAGTGAATGAAGTTATAACCAGCAGCTTGGCTAGCTGAGATTGTACGTGAAGTTACAACACCTGGGCCATAACCATAGTTCATTTCTGAAACTCTTACTGAACCATTGCTGTTAACACTTTCAACGTATGCAACGTGACCGTATGCACCTTGAGTTGTTTGCATAATTGCACCAGCTTTTGGTGTATTGTTCACTGTGTAACCAGCTCTTGCAGCTGCGTTAGCCCAGTTACTTGCATTGCCCCAAGTTGAACCGATTTTACCACCTACACGATCAAATACGTAGTATGTACATTGACCAGAAGTGTATAAGTTACGTCCTGAAGTATAACCACTTGAGATTGAACGGCCATTTGATGATGGAGCCATAGTTGTAGTTACTTGAACATTGTTGCTTGAAGTGCTGTAGCTTGCACCTAAACCACCAGTACGGTAGCTGTTTGTGTTGTAACTATTATAGTTATTGTAGTTATATGATTGATTATTATTTGAGTAGTTGTTGTAACGGCTGTAATTATTGTAGCTATAACCATTGTTGTAATTGTTGTAGTTATAGTTATTGTAGCCATTGTAGTAGTAATAGCTGTAGTAGCCATTATCTTGGTTTAATTGACTTGGATGCCAGTTACCTTTCCATGTGTAATGGTAGTTACCTTGTGCATCAATAGTGTAAGTATAGCTATATGATGTTGGGTCGTTTGGATTATAACCGTAGTTATCTTGCTCAGAAGCATGAGCTTGATTTCCTGATGCAATTGCGATTGTAGCGAATCCTGCAGTTGCGATAGTAGCTGTAGCGATTTTCTTCATTTTAAAAATATCCTCCTAAAAATTTTAAATCTAAAATATTTTCGTAATGTCCGTGTGACAAAATTAATGTTATAAGTTATCTCTCGTAATTAAACGACAAGAAAGACTATAACAGAAATTAGCGTCCTTGTGTGCTTTGTTAACGTTTTGTAATTTTTTGCTAATATCTTGACACAATAGAATTTTAAAAGTATAGAAATTTGCATTTTGCAAAACTTATAACTACGGCATTCTTTGTGAAAACTGAATGTTTCGAAAATAAGTCTGTTACAAATTTGTAATATTACTGAAAATTCTAAATGTATATTTTGTGCATAATATAGGACTTTTAATCAGAAAATGCATAAAAATTCGACACGAACGATCAAGTTTCTATGATTATGAAAGCTTTGGTATTTGGATGAAAATGTATATTTAATGGATAAAATATCCTAATTTAGCATAAAAAAATGTTTTAATAAAAGTATTATTTGATATAATCGATTTATGTTTTGTTACTGCTAAAAAACATGTGGCGATATAATTGGTAGTGAATATTAGATGTTGACAATTGATTTGAGAAAGACAAACAGGAGTAAATCAATATATTTGTATATGTGAGGATGTAAGATGACAGATAATTATTCACTACATATTTATAAAAGTATGAAAATGAGTAGTGTGAAGGAAGCGAACTTAAAAATTATATATTGGCTACAAGGTACAGGTGTAGTTTCAATCAATCTACAACAATATGATGTAAAAAGAAATGATGTCACCGTTATTATGTTGAATGATTTGTATCAAATTGATGGTCATGATGATAGTGTATGTTGTGTTGTTGAAGTAAGTGCAAAGACATTTTTGAAGTTTATGAATGCAAACTATATGATGCGTGGCAAGATATTAACAAATGAGGTTGCTAGCACTTTTAGAATCTTGATTAAGTATTTAATCTACAGCAAAATTAAACAACAGTCTTATAATGCTAATGATAAGATTATTAATTACATGTGTGTTGAATTAATGTCATTAAATACATACGATGGTAGTCGTCATTTAGTAGCCGAAGAAGTGCACGATTATTTAACAAACAACCACCATAAAAAGATAAATAGGAAAGATGTCATTAATCAAGTTAGTATTACAAACAAAGCTTTAAGTGACATGGTTAAAGCGACACCTTATAGTAATTTTATTCAATATTTAAATCATATTAGACTGGAGCATTGCTTAATTGATATTTTAACTTCTAAGAAGCCTATTGAAGAAATCGCAAGTAGTCATGGTTTTAATCATTATTCTCGTTTTATACACCTCTTTAAAGAAACGTATGGTAACACTCCTAAATTAATTAGAAAAAGATATAGTCCAACATCTCATTCAATTAACCATTCCCAATTAGTTGAAATTGATAAAAATATAATTGAATTATTTGATGATACTAATCAAAGTTCTTCAAGTATGCGCGAGATTGATATACCTTTTGAGCCTACAAAAAGGAGTCAAATGTATCAACCTAAAAACATTTATATTAAAGGAAGTAATTTTTATTGGATGGATTATTATACTATTAAACAAATCATTCAAAGATTAGGTGTTAATCCTGAAAACTTGCATATAATTGTTACAATCGACACAAGCAATGAGCTATCGATTGAACAAATCACTTTATTACTTCAAAAGATAGTGAATTACAATGTAAATGTAGTATTTCGTATTAAACATGAATATAAGGAATTGTTAACGAGTACTGAAAGAGGCAAGATAGAAAAGCTAGTAGCTACAATTTTTAATATGACTTTTGAGAGTAATAGATGTAAGATTGCATTTTTAATTAACGACTTAAATACTACTGCAATTCAAAAACTGAAACGTTTAATAGATAATTATATAGGAGTATTTGAATTAATATATCATCTGGAACCAAAAGAGTTGAATACGCGCTATGATAAAGAAATTGATCATCTAATAGACTATTTTATCTTACCGCTAAGACAAATAGAACAGGTGTCTATTGCATGTTCTAAAATTATATGTGATGTAGATTTGATTAATGAGAATAATGACTTAAAAGAAAAAATCACAATGTCTGATTTTAATAAGGTTACTGAACTTTTGACAAATTATACAAAATTTCGAGGACTTATTATGCACATGTCAATTATAAGTGAAGCGAGCAAAGAAATAAATTTAACTAGATTATCAATATTCATTTTTATCATAAATATACTTAATCAATTACGAGGGATTGTTATTTATCAAAATGACACGATGATTGTAACGAAGTTCAAACATGAAGTACAATGTGTCATTTGTTTGCCAGCCGCATTGTTAAATGAGAATTCAGACGCTATACGTTTATCGTGTAAGGGTCTTCAACAATTTAGCCATGCTAAAACTAAACAAATTGTTTTAAGTATAGATAAAGATAATCATACTTCCGAAAATGGTGTACTTGTGAATGATATTATGCAACAACACAGTTATTGGAAAGCTAATTTTATAGAAAGAAATATTTATGATCATTCATTAATGGTCTCAAGCAATAGTATTGTTCATTTGAAATATCATCTTGAGATATAGGCATGGTTTAAGAGAGGTTTTTAAAGATGTCTAAATTTAAAGTTAAGCGTTTAACTGCACACATACTAATGTTGAAAGTCATTAATGATATGTTGAAATATTCATTTCATCTCACTTTGACTCAAGTGAAACTATTAAATCTATTAGTTAAATATGATAATTCTGATTCCAATAGCGCTTCAATAGATAGTTTATTAAAAATGAAAGAAATCCAATCTAAGATGGCCCTTCTTCAAATGTTAAGTTATTTAAACAATCATCAATGGCTATTGAAAGGAAGAGATCAAAGGGATCAACGTAAATTGACTATTTCGATTAATAAAATGCATATAGATAAAATAGAATATATGAATAATGAGCTTAGTGACTATATTGAACGTTATTTTGGTCAATATACATTTGATTTTAGTTGTGACTATGTATCGTATTTATTGTCGTCACAAGAATTATTTCGAAATCTAAAGTGTTATTTAAATATGTGTCAATTAACATTAGAAGAGTTATACGTTTTAGGAATATTAAATCTGCATAAAGGTCAATTGACGGTTAAAGAATTACAGGGTGAATTCCATCACCCGATATTTGCGGTTAGCCCGATTTTAAAGTGTTTAATTTTGAAGGGATTAGTTAAAAAAGAGAGATGTGAATTAGATGAAAGGCGTGTTATTGTAACAATCAAGCGAGAAAAGTTTTCTAAAGTCACTATGCTTATTCAAGCATGTTATAATTATCTTGAAAAGGGAATACAAGTTAAGCTTAATAATAAATAGTTAATCACTTGTATTTCACATACCTATGAAGAATAGTTTATAGTTTTAAGTGGGAGGGATATTATGATTTTAGATAATGTGAATCCAAATGATTTATTTCCAACTGAAAAAAAGGGTCCGTCAGTGCTAGGAATAATTGAGTATAAAGTTCAAGGTGAGAATGAATTTGAAGGGGCATTTATAGCAACAAATGAAAGATTAATTATGAATGTAGATATGAATGGCCAATTTTATTATAGAAGTATTAGTTATAATGAAATAGAGAAGATAGATTATGATGGTCAAACTATAATGTTCAAATTTAATATTGGTAATGTCCCAATGCATGATATTAAAAGTGATAACGTTGAAATGTTTGTTGAATATGTAAAACAACATATGATAGTATAATGTCAATGTATGTAGGTTGATAAGAAGAGTTTGAATGATAACTCATTGCATTTAAAGATAAATGGCATGCGTTATGATTTAAAGCTCTTCTTTTTTTATATTTTATAAATTTTGTGAGCAAGCCATCCAATTAATATAAAAAATATCAAATCAAACACGTTGATATAGATTAAAATTTTAAAAGTTTACATATCAGTTAAGATACAAAATATTCAGACTAATAATTTTCAATTTGGCAAAATATCTTAAACATCAAATTATTATAAGAAATAAATGTATTTAACCATATTCTAGTAATAAAAATATTGAATTTTTATACTTATTTGTTTAGAATGAACTTTATAACATAGTTGGATAGAGTTTCGATTTAATAAATTACATGTGAACCTTGCTACAACAAGATGTGCATCAGAGGAGTGGTTTAATAATGAGTAAAATTAATGACATTAATGATTTAGTCAACGCAACATTTCAAGTTAAGAAGTTTTTCAGAGATACAAAAAAGAAGTTCAATTTGAACTATGAAGAAATTTATATTTTAAATCATATTTTAAGAAGTGAGTCTAACGAAATCTCATCTAAAGAGATTGCTAAGTGCTCAGAGTTCAAACCTTACTATTTAACTAAAGCTTTACAAAAGCTAAAAGATTTAAAATTGTTATCAAAGAAAAGAAGTTTACAAGACGAAAGAACAGTTATTGTTTATGTTACAGATACACAAAAAGCAAATATTCAAAAACTGATTTCAGAATTAGAAGAATACATTAAAAATTAAATCAAGGTTAATTGCGTTTAATAACATTGAACGATAACAATTTATTAAAACGAAGTTATTTATTCAGCATTGGGACATAAAATTAACTTAAAATTTAAATATTGAAGATGCTTTAATTAAAGTTAAAGACTAGCCATACCTTATTTCAGCTTATTAAGCTTGAAACAAGGTACACTAGTCTTTTTATTTTAATATTTTCTTAGAAAATCAAGTTTACGATCATAAATATTTTCTGCGATATAGCTTTGGATGATTCCAAGTATTTTCTCTATAATTTGTGTGCGATAAGCAAAAATTCTAACTGCAAAACCATGTGTAGGCAATTGAGAAATAGCAACACGACAATCGAATGTATTGCTATAAGAACTAATGGTTTCATAAACTGAATCGATTAGTTTTTGGTTAACATCTTCATGTATGAAGTAAGCAGAGCCGTAATGAGAGTAATGTTCCATATAACCTATTTCATTGATCGATTGTTTATTAGGATTCAATAATAAATTATCATATGTGACTAACTCATCTTCAATATAAATTTCATTTATTAAATGCATATATTGATACTTGAAGGCTTCGCCAGTTTTTGAATAACCAGGAGTTAAAATATCAGTATAAAATAATGAACTAGAATTATTGAGATTGAACGTATTGTGTTGATAAAATTTAGCATTTTCATATGCGATGATTGGATCAGCGACATATTCTAAATATGCGTTATCTTTCAAATTAAAAGTTTGATACTGCTCAACATGATTGGAAGGTGTCTTGTATATTTTTGTTGCACCTTGAGATGTCAATGTCACTTTAGCGTTATCTTCGACATTCACATTCATACGGTAACGATCTCCATCTAAATAACCACCACCTACATTTACTATATAAAATGTAGGAATGGTAGATTGATTTAGATAAACTGGACGTATCACTTTAAGTGCTTTTTCAAAGAAAATATCTCTTGATACTGATCGGTTGCCATCAAAAAACACTGTTAAATCAAGTTGCCCAGTCCATTGTTGTTCATCCATTATGATAATCCTTTGAGTAAAGTGTCGCGTTCAATCCAATCGATAACTTCATCCAAACCTTCGTCAGTTTTTAAGTTAGTAAAAGTAAATGGACGTTTACCACGAAATACTTTAGTATCTTCAGCCATTTGTTCTAATGATGCACCTACATAGGGAGCTAAATCAGTTTTGTTAATTATAAAGAAATCTGACTTAATCATACCTTGACCACCTTTACGTGGAATCTTTTCACCTTGAGCAACATCGATAATATATATTGAAAAGTCAACAAGTTCTGGGCTAAATGTTGCTGCTAAGTTATCGCCACCAGATTCTATGAAAATTAGTTCTATATCGTCATGACGTTCTAATAATTCGTCTATTGCTGCAAAGTTCATAGATGCATCTTCACGAATCGCAGTATGAGGACATCCACCAGTTTCAACACCAATGATACGACTTTCAGGTAGAACTCCTGAATTTACTAATATCTTTTCGTCTTCTTTTGTATATATATCATTTGTAATAACGCCGATACTCATTTCTTTTGAAAGACGTTTTACAACTTTTTCAATTAATTGTGTTTTACCTGCACCTACAGGACCACCAATACCAATTTTAATCGGATTTGCCACAATTATAACCTCCTATGATATGAAAATTCTAACATTGACGTTCTCATGCGCCATTTGATTTAGTTCTAAACCAGGCGCTGTCATGCCAAAATCTGCTTCTTTTAATTCGAAAATCTGCTTTCTTGTTCCTTCTATATAAGGAATCATGTGAGTAACTATCTTTTGACCAGCAGTTTGTCCAAGTGGAATAGCACGAACAGCATTTTGAGTTAAACTTGAAACATTTTGATATAAATAGTAATCAATAATCGTTTCAATATCTACACCTAAATGATGGCCTAGCATAGTAAAACAAATAGCTGGATTTAACTTTGCTTTCTTATCTTGCATTTGTTGATGATACCAAGCAATCCATGGGCTATTATAAAGTTCTAAAGCCAATTTAACCATGCGAGTCCCCATTTGTTTTGCACCAACACGTGTTTCTTTAGGTAAGTTTTGAACAAACATCAGTTTATCTATGTGTAATACTTTTTGTGTATCATCATTTTCCAATGCATCATAAACTAAACGCATGGCTAAACCATCAGAATAGGTAAGTTGCTCTTGTAAAAACATTTTTAACCAAGCAATAAAAGTATGATCGTCATGAATTATATTTCGTTGAATATATGTTTCAAGACCAAATGAATGACTGAAAGCACCTGTTGGAAACTGTGAATCACAGAACTGAAATAATCTTAAGTGTGTATGATCAATCATGAGAATGCCCTATATGTCTGAAAGCCTTATTAACTTTACGGTCTTCTCGAACATATGGGATGCCTAAACTTTTTAATAAATCTTCAACTAAATAATCATATTGTACTAGCATTTCAGTCTCTGTAAATTGTGCTGGCAAATGACGATTTCCTAATTGATGGGCTATATCTCCCATTTCTTGCAATGTTCTTGGTTGAATCACTAAAAGATCTTCTGAATTAACATCCACAATAATCATATTATGGTCATCTGCGTATAAAATATCTCCATATTGTAAGTCAATAGGTTGTTTTAAACGAATGCCTATTTCAGTGCCATGGTCTGTAACGACTCTTTGAATACGTTTAACAAGATCTGAATTTTCAAGGTATACTTTTTCGACGTGCTTTTGTTTTTCTGAATTTGACAAATTGGCAATATTGCCTTGGATTTCTTCAACAATCATTCTATGTTCCTCCTAGAATAAGAAGTATCTTTGAGTTAATGGTAACTCAGTTGCTGCATTACTTGTAATTTTTTCTCCATCTACATATACTTCATATGTTTGTGGATCAACGTCTAATTTAGGTGTTGCGCTGTTATTTTTCATATCTGCTTTAGATAATTGTCTAATATTTTTAACTGGACGCACCATGCGTTTTAAATTTAATGCACGATTGATACCATTTTCATAAGCAGTTTTAGACACGAATGTCATTGACGTACTTGTAAGGTTTCCGCCGTATTGACCATACATTTTACGGTACTTCATCGGTTCAGATGTAGGTATAGAACCATTTGCATCGCCATTTACGGCAGAGTTAATTAATCCGCCCTTTACAACTAATTCAGGTTTAACCCCAAAGAAAATTGGGTCCCATAAGACAATGTCAGCTAGTTTGCCCGGCTCGATAGATCCTACATATTCAGAAATACCATGTGTAATTGCTGGGTTAATTGTATATTTAGCGATATAACGTTTGATGCGATTATTATCATTATGTTCAAAATCACCATCTAAAGGACCACGTTGTTCTTTCATGCGATGTGCTACTTGCCATGTTCGTGTAATTACTTCACCTACACGGCCCATTGCTTGTGAATCGGAACTAATCATACTGAATACACCCATATCTTGCAGAACATCTTCTGCTGCAATCGTTTCTTTACGAATACGTGAATCTGCGAATGCGATATCTTCAGGAATAGCCGCATTTAAATGGTGAGTAATCATTACCATATCTAAATGTTCATCTACAGTATTATGTGTATAAGGCAAAGTTGGATTTGTAGATGAAGGTAAAATATTTGAAAATGCAGCTGATTTAATTAAATCAGGCGCATGACCGCCACCAGCACCTTCAGTATGGTACATATGAAGTACACGGTCTTTAACAGCAGCCATTGTGTCTTCCATAAATCCTGCTTCATTTAAAGTATCTGCATGTAATGCAATTTGAACATCAAATTCATCAGCAACATCTAATGCATGACTCAAAGCAGATGGTGTTGCACCCCAGTCTTCATGTACTTTTAATCCAATTGCTCCGGCATTGATTTGTTCAATGAGTGCAGTTGGATTTGTTGCTTGTCCTTTACCTGTAAAACCGACATTAATCGGTAAACCTTCGGCAGCTTCTAACATTCTATGAATATGCCATGGACCTGGAGTTACAGTTGTTGCTTTAGAACCTTCTGAAGCACCAGTACCACCACCAATATGAGTCGTAATGCCACTTTCTAATGCGACCTCTGCTTGTTCAGGATTAATAAAATGAACATGAGTATCAATACCACCAGCAGTGACGATTTTACCTTCAGCGGCAATGATATCTGTTGTTGAACCTATAATAATGTCGACATTATCCATTATATCTGGGTTGCCGGCATTACCTATGGCGAAAATATAACCATTTTTAATGCCTATATCAGCTTTAACCACTTTATCGTAATCGATAATAACGGCATTAGAAATGACAAGGTCTGCAACGTTCACGTCATCACGTGTTACACGAGGATTTTGCGCCATACCGTCTCTAATAGATTTACCACCACCAAAAGTAGCTTCTTCACCATAAACCGCATAGTCTTTTTCTATTTGAGCAAATAGATTCGTATCACCTAAACGAATGGAATCTCCAACAGTTGGACCGTATAAGCTCGTATATTGATTTTGCGTCATTTTAAAGCTCATGATCTTTTTCCTCCTTTTTTATTCACGTTTTCAGCACCGTTATCTCCGAATACACCTGCATATTCATCATTTTCATCAGTTGGGCGATAGACACGTGACTCATCGATAGGACCATTGACCATACCACGAAAACCAAAAATTTTACGTTTGCCAGCATATTCAACTAATTGAACTTCTTTTTTATCCCCAGGTTCAAATCGGACAGCTGCTCCAGCTGGGATATCTAAATGTTTTCCATATGCCATTTCACGTTCGAAATCTAATGCTGCATTTGCTTCATAAAAATGAAAATGTGAGCCCACTTGAATTGGTCGATCTCCTGTATTTTCAACTTCGATAACTGTTTCAGGATGATGGTTATTAATTTCAACCTCTGTACTTTTTGTAATAATTTCTCCAGGTATCATTTGACTGCCTCCTTTAAACAATAGGGTGATGTACTGTGATTAACTTAGTACCATCGGGGAACGTAGCCTCGATTTCGATATCTGTAATCATGTGTTCGACACCATCCATGACATCTTCTTTGTTTAGAATTTGTCTACCATAACTCATTAACTCTGCAACGGTCTTACCATCGCGTGCACCTTCTAATAATTCATCGCTGATTAAAGCTAATGCCTCAGGATGATTTAGTTTCAAACCACGTGCTTTACGACGACGTGCAACTTCCGCCGCCACTACAATCATTAATTTGTCTTGCTCTCGTTGTGTAAAATGCAAATTAAAACCCCCAATTTCATATTAGATACAATTTACAAAATTTATATTAATCCTAATTGTTGTGATAAACAAGTAATATACAAAGTTCAATGTGTAATTAGAAAATTATATTTTTAGCATATCCGAAATTGAAGCAAACAATCTAATCGAAAACAAATAGTGGAATATATTTATGTAAAAACCAAAATAGTTTTTAATATAACTTTTCATAGAATAGTAGTATATTAATGAGTAATGATTCAAAGGAAAGGTGAAAGATTTGAAGATAATAGATGTACTTTTGAAAAATATTTCTCAGGTTGTGTTAATTAGTAATAAATGGACAGGATTATTTATCTTAATAGGATTATTTGTAGCCGATTGGACAATTGGATTAGCGGCTATTGTAGGTAGTATCATAGCTTATGCATTTGCACGTTACATTAATTATAGTGAAGCAGAGATTAATGATGGGTTAGCCGGATTTAATCCAGTGTTAACTGCCATTGCGTTAACAATCTTTTTAGATAAGTCAGGATTAGATATTGTTATAACAATGATAGCAACTTTATTAACGTTACCAGTTGCTGCTGCAGTGAGAGAAGTTTTAAGACCATATAAAGTTCCGATGCTGACGATGCCTTTTGTCATTGTGACTTGGTTTACAATTTTACTTTCAGGACAGGTTAAATTTGTAGATACATCGTTAAAGTTAATGCCTCAAAACATTGAAACGGTTAATTTTAGCAACAATGATAGAATACATTTCATTCAGTCATTATTTGAAGGATTCAGTCAAGTATTTATCGAAGCGAGTGTAATTGGTGGCGTATGTATTTTAATCGGCATATTGATAGCATCAAGAAAAGCAGCACTCTTAGCTGTTATAGCTAGTTTGTTAAGCTTTATCATTGTAGCTCTATTAGGTGGTAATTATGATGATATTAATCAGGGATTATTCGGTTATAACTTTGTATTAATGGCAATCGCACTAGGATATACATTTAAAACAGCGATTAACCCTTATATTTCGACTTTTTTAGGTGTGTTATTAACAGTAGTGGTGCAACTAGGTACAACAACATTGCTTGAACCGTTTGGCTTACCTGCATTAACATTGCCATTTATTATTGTGACATGGATTTTATTATTTGCTGGTATTAAACATGACAAAGTAGATGCTTGATAGTTAAATCAAACCTAATATTGTTTGAATATCACCTTAAACTATACAGCGAATTGTATAGTTTAAGGTGTATTTTTATGGATAAAATTAAGTGCATACTTAATCGAATTATCAGTTTTCTTTTAATTGTTCACAGCACGTTCCTTTTTATTTTTAAAGTCGAGTGTTAAACTAGGAATAAATAATTTATATTGTGTGTTGTGTGGGGTGACTAATATGAATGATATGGATAATTCCTTTTTAATAACAACGGAAATTCAAAGAAAATGGATTGAAAAATTCAAAGTAATTAGAGATACATTTAAGGCTAAAGCTGAATATAATGATCAACATAGCCAATTTCCATATAAAAATATTGAATGGTTAATTAAAGAAGGTTATGGAAAATTAACGTTACCAAAAGCATATGGTGGTGAAGGTGCGACCATAGAAGACATGGTTATTTTGCAATCATTTTTAGGCGAACTTGATGGTGCCACAGCATTATCTATTGGTTGGCATGTGAGTGTCGTAGGACAAATTTATGAACAGAAATTATGGTCTCAAGATATGTTGGAGCAATTTGCTGTTGAAATTAATAATGGTGCATTAGTTAATAGAGCAGTTAGTGAAGCTGAAATGGGTAGTCCAACAAGAGGGGGAAGACCAAGTACACATGCTGTTAAAGCTGATGATGGGTATATTTTAAATGGTGTGAAGACATATACATCAATGAGTAAAGCACTAACACATATTATTGTTGCTGCTTATATAGAAGAATTAGAAGGTGTTGGTTTTTTCTTAGTGGACAGGAATTTGCCTGGTGTTGAAATTGCCGATAATTGGGACGTATTAGGTATGCGAGCGACAGAAAGTCATGATTTAATATTAAATGATGTAAAAGTACCATTAAAACATTTAGTGGAAACAGAGAAAAGTAAAGCGCCAAATGGTTGGATATTGCATATACCAAGCTGTTATTTAGGTATAGCACAAGCTGCTAGAAATTATGCTGTAGACTTTGCAATCCAACATAGCCCTAATAGTATTGAAGGAACGATTGCAACATTGCCAACTGTGCAACAAAATTTAGGGAAAATGGAAACGCTATTGTTATGTGCGAGACAATTTTTATGGAGTACAGCAAAAGGCTATCAACAATATAAAGATGACAGTCAGATAAGAAATTCAACAAGTGCGAGTAAAGTGATGGTAATGAATCAAGGGCTTGAAGTGATTGATTTAGCGATGAGAATAGTTGGTGCTAAAAGCTTAGAAATGAATCGACCATTACAACGTTACTATCGTGACATGCGTGCAGGATTACACAATCCACCTATGGAAGATGCAGCATATACAAATATTGCTAAGAGTATTACAGATACATTTTAAATTTAAAAAGGTAAATCGATCGTTGATTGGCATAAAGAGATGAAATTTGACGTTCGGATTTACCCTTTTTTGTGGGGATTTATAGGGATGTTAAGATATTTTGTTAAATTTTTTGCGAAAATAAAAAAATAAATAGCACTAGCTATTGTAAATGTATATGCAATCTTGTATAATTTTGGAATAATTGATAATCATTTTCAATAGGAGGAAATTATGAAAAAACTATTATTACCATTAATAATTATGTTATTAGTGTTAGCTGCGTGTGGGAACCAAGGTGAAAAAAATAACAAAGCTGAAACTAAATCTTATAAAATGGACGATGGCAAAACGGTAGATATTCCGAAAGACCCTAAACGCATTGCAGTAGTTGCGCCAACATATGCTGGTGGACTTAAAAAATTAGGTGCAAACATTGTAGCTGTAAATCAACAAGTCGATCAAAGCAAAGTATTAAAAGATAAATTTAAAGGTGTTACAAAAATTGGTGATGGCGATGTAGAAAAAGTTGCTAAAGAAAAGCCAGATTTAATTATTGTATACTCTACTGACAAAGATATTAAAAAATATCAAAAAGTAGCACCAACAGTAGTTGTTGACTATAATAAGCATAAATATTTAGAACAACAAGAAATGTTAGGGAAAATTGTTGGTAAAGAAGATAAAGTAAAAGCTTGGAAGAAAGATTGGGAAGAAACAACTGCTAAAGACGGTAAAGAAATTAAAAAAGCAATTGGACAAGATGCAACAGTGTCATTGTTTGATGAATTTGATAAAAAATTATACACTTACGGCGATAACTGGGGTCGTGGTGGAGAAGTATTATATCAAGCATTTGGTTTAAAAATGCAACCAGAACAACAAAAGTTAACTGCAAAAGCAGGTTGGGCTGAAGTGAAACAAGAAGAAATTGAAAAATATGCTGGTGATTACATTGTGAGTACAAGTGAAGGTAAACCTACACCAGGATATGAATCAACAAACATGTGGAAGAATTTGAAAGCTACTAAAGAAGGACATATTGTTAAAGTTGATGCTGGTACATACTGGTACAACGATCCTTATACATTAGATTTCATGCGTAAAGATTTAAAAGAAAAATTAATTAAAGCTGCAAAATAATTCAGCTATATAAGTTAGTGAAATGAGAGTCTGAAACATATCAATCTTTTGATATTGTATTAGGCTCTTATTTTTATAGCTAGAAAGTTAGATATTTGTATTTTTTTTAATAATAAGTGCCGTTGTTATCGTTCAATTTAATTAATGATAGATTAGTATTATTATAGCTAAAGTAGTATACCTGAGAAAATAGCTCAATGTATCTCTTTATTAATAAGTTATATCATAATTATATTAGTTCATACTTTATGGAAGGGATATCAGGGAATGGCTATCAATAAAAGAAGAGGTTTAAAAGGATTACAACAGAATGTTATGATTTTGTAGAAAGATATATAACAACGTTTTATAAAACATAATATTGTTAATGGAAAATGAAATGTAAGGGGGATTTCGAGTGACTAAGAAAGTTTATTTTAACCATGATGGTGGTGTAGATGATTTAGTGTCTCTATTTTTATTATTACAAATGGAAAACGTTCAATTGATAGGGGTCAGTACAATTGGTGCTGATTGTTATTTAGAGCCATCTTTGAGCGCATCAGTAAAAATTATTAATCGTTTTTCAAATGAAGATATTCAAGTTGCGCCATCATATGAACGAGGAAAAAATCCATTTCCTAAAGAATGGCGTATGCATGCCTTTTTTATGGACGCATTGCCAATTTTAAATGAGCCAGTCAAACATGTTGCTTCAAATGTGAGCGACAAAGAAGCCTTTGAAGACATTATTCAAACTTTAAAGAGACAATCAGAAAAAGTAACATTATTATTTACAGGCCCGCTTACAGATTTAGCAAAAGCACTACAAAAAGATTCATCTATCGTTCAGTATATAGAAAAATTAGTTTGGATGGGTGGTACCTTTTTACCAAAAGGAAATGTTGAAGAACCTGAGCATGATGGTTCTGCAGAATGGAATGCATATTGGGATCCAGAAGCGGTTAAAATTGTTTTTGATAGCGATATAGAGATTGATATGGTTGCTTTAGAAAGTACGAATCAAGTACCGCTAACGTTAGATGTTAGACAAAGATGGGCGAATGAACGCCAATATACGGGCATTGATTTTTTAGGAGTAAGTTATGCAGCGGTACCACCATTAACACACTTTATAACAAATTCTACTTACTTTTTATGGGATGTTTTAACGACTGCTTATATTGGTAACAAGGACTTGGTTCATTCAATTGAGAAAAAAGTCGATGTAATAAGTTATGGACCAAGTCAAGGTAAGACATTTGAGTGTAAAGATGGGCGCAAAATTAATGTCATAAATCATGTAGATAACAACGCATTTTTTGATTATATAACTGCACTTGCTAAAAAAGTAAATTAACAGCTGTGTAGAATAATTAAGGTTTTAATTTATATAGAACAACTTATTGTAAACTTTTCGTTTCTTAAAGTTTACAATGGTGCTATAATAATGGTCATGAAATACGAAAGGAAGTAAAAAATGACAACAAAACAGTTAGTATATACAGCTTTAATGACAGCGATTATCGCTATTTTAGGATTGGTACCGGTAATTCCACTACCATTTTCTTCAGTACCAATTGTACTTCAAAACATTGGTATTTTCTTAGCAGGTGTGATTTTAGGACGTAAATATGGCACATTAAGTGTTATCGTCTTTTTATTATTAGTAGTTGCTGGCTTGCCACTGTTATCAGGCGGTCGCGGTGGCATTGGTGTATTCGCAGGTCCTTCAGCAGGGTTTTTACTATTATATCCAGTTGTAGCATTCATGATTGGTGCGATTCGTGATAGATTCATCAATGAAATTAATTTCTGGATTTTATTCGTTGGTATTTTAGTTTTTGGTGTTATAGCATTAGATGTTATTGGTACATTGATTATGGGCATGATTATTAACATACCATTTACGAAAGCTATTTCAATTTCATTAGCTTATTTGCCTGGTGATATATTAAAAGCAATTGTAGCAAGTTTGATTGGTACAGCTTTACTTAATCACTCGCAGTTTCGTCAAATTATGGGATTAAAATAATCATATTTAAGTTAAGATAATAAAGTAATTGAATAAGTTGCTTTGAAATTTATAAAAGTGAAAGGAGTAGGTGTCAATGGCTAGTATAAGTATGTCAGATATATATTGTAACGGCACTATATTTGAAAATGACGACGAGCAGTTAATTTATTTAACGCCTTCTTTTCCACAACGATACACAAGCAACACATGGATATATAAAAAGACGCCTACCCAAGAGCGATGGCTGAAAGACTTAGAACGTCAACATCAATTACATACAAATCAAGGTTCAAATCATTATGCGTTTAGTTTCCCGGAAAATGAACAACTTGATAATCATTGGATGGCTATGTTTAAAGATATGAATTTTGAACTAGGTATTATGGAATTGTATGCCATAGAAAGTGATGCGCTTGCCAATTTGCCGCGTAACTCTGACGTTGAAATTGCCATCGTTGACGAGTCGCATATAGATGCCTATTTAAAAGTTGCATATCAGTTTAGTTTGCCATTTGGAAAAGACTATGCAGATGCACATGAAGAAATGGTAAGGGAACATTATCAAAAAGATGTGATTAAACGCTTAGTAGCTTATTTAAATAATGAACCTATTGGCGTTGTAGATGTCATTGAAAGTGAAAATTACATTGAATTAGATGGATTTGGTGTATTAGAACAATTTCGGCACCAAGGAATTGGATCTACAATTCAATCGTTGATAGCTGAATACGCCATATCAAAAAATCACAAACCAATCATATTAGTTGCAGATGGTGAAGATACAGCAAAAGATATGTATGCAAAGCAAGGTTATGTTTACCAATCATTTTGTTATCAAATATTAAAAGAAGATATTGGAAATTAACGATTGATGATAGGTTTGTATTAGAATAAAAAAGCAGTAAGCTGGTTTCGAGTAGAAATCAACTTACTGCTTTTTAAATTGTTTTGAGCTACTTATACTTATAAAAATAGTGCTTTTATATTGTTGATTCATGTAGAATATCGTTCATTATGACACACTATAATGAATATGTTATTGTTCAGAGTCGATGATACGTTCTGGATGACTATATATATTAAAGCCACCATTTCGAATAAATCCTACTGCCGTAATATTTAGGTCATTAGCTAAGGTTACAGCAAGCGTTGTCGGAGCTGATTTAGATAAAATGACGCCAACACCAATTTTTGCGGCTTTAATTAAAATTTCTGATGAAATACGTCCACTAAAAATTAATACTTTATCTCGGACAGTAATATGTCGCTGAATACAAAATCCATATAATTTATCTAGAGCGTTATGTCTACCAATGTCTTGTCGATGTACAAAAAATGTCAAACCATCGCTTATAGCAGCATTATGTAAGCCACCTGTTTCTTGGTAAATATGACTTGCACTTTGTAATCGAGTCATCATGTTAATAATTTGCATTGGAGTTAAAGTGATTTTAGACATAGATGTTTTAGCGATAGCAGCATCATTTTGAAAATAAAACTCACGACTCTTTCCACAACAAGATGCAATCATTCGTTTTGTGGAATATTGAAAGCGATCGCCTAAATCTTTATTAAGTTCAACATGGGCAAAACCTTTACTATCATCAATCAGCACAGATTTTAATTCATCTCGCTTTAAAATGGCACCTTCCGAAGCCAGAAATCCAATGACTAACTCCTCAAGGTTTGTTGGACTGCATATAACAGTCGCAAATTCTTCACCATTCACCATAATTGTAAGTGGAAATTCTGTCACATATTGATCTGTTGTATTGAATAATTTTCCATCTTCATATCTAACAATTGGTTGACCTAAAGATACATCTTTGTTCATTATCTAACCCCTTTAATTAGCTTAAACTTTATTTTAAAGCAATTTGCTTAAAATTTTAACATATTTGCTTAAGTTTGAAATTTGATTTATAAAAAATAATAGCGAGCAATCTGTTTGATTTAAATTGAATTCGAGAGTATACATACTAGGGGATCAATTAATAAATATCAATCTTATGCAAATTTGACAATTGTTTGAATCAATATATAAACAGGCAACGGTTCTTTTCAAATATAATAGTAAGTGTATAATGAAAATGTAAATATTATTAAAAAAGGGGGTTCACTCAATGAAAATGAAACGTTTTATAGCTATTGTAATGGCATTATTTTTAGTATTAGCTGGTTGCTCTAATTCTAACGATAATAATGAAAGTAAAAAAGATGACGCAGACAATGGTAAGAAACAAGAGATTCAAGTTGCAGCGGCAGCAAGTTTAACAGATGTAACCAAGAAATTAGCTTCAGAATTTAAAAAAGAGCATAAAAATGCTGATATTAAATTTAACTATGGTGGATCAGGGGCATTAAGAAAACAAATTGAATCAGGCGCACCTGTTGACGTATTTATGTCTGCAAATACTAAAGATGTAGATGCATTAAAAGACAAGAATAAAGCGCATGATACATATAAATATGCGAAAAATAGTCTAGTATTAATTGGTGATAAAGATTCAAATTACACTTCAGTAAAAGACTTAAAAGACAATGATAAATTAGCATTAGGTGAAGTGAAAACTGTACCAGCAGGAAAATATGCGAAACAGTATTTAGATAACAATAACTTATTTAAAGAAGTCGAAAGTAAAATCGTTTATGCTAAAGATGTAAAACAAGTATTAAATTATGTTGAAAAGGGTAATGCGAAACAAGGTTTTGTGTATAAAACTGACTTATATAAACAAAACAAAAAAATTGATACTGTAAAAGTAATTAAAGAAGTAGAACTTAAGAAACCAATCACATACGAAGCTGGTGCTACATCAGATAGTAAATTAGCAAAAGAGTGGATGGAATTCTTAAAATCAGATAAAGCTAAAGAAATATTAAAAGAATACCACTTTGCAGCATAAGGAGTTGTAATCCATGCCTGACTTAACACCTTTTTGGATATCAATACGAGTTGCTGTAATCAGTACGATTATTGTAACGGTTTTAGGTATTTTTATATCTAAATGGTTGTATCATCGTAAGGGTTCGTGGGTTAAAGTATTGGAAAGTTTATTGATATTACCTATTGTTTTGCCGCCAACGGTATTAGGTTTTATTCTATTAATCATCTTCTCGCCAAGAGGACCAATCGGTCAATTCTTTGCGAATGTACTACATTTACCTGTAGTGTTCACTTTGACAGGTGCTGTGATAGCATCTGTCATTGTTAGTTTTCCACTAATGTATCAACATACTGTGCAAGGCTTCAGAGGTATAGACACGAAAATGATTAATACAGCTAGAACGATGGGAGCAAGTGAAACGAAAATTTTCCTCAAATTAATTTTACCATTAGCTAAACGCTCTATTTTAGCAGGTATAATGATGAGTTTTGCTCGTGCATTAGGTGAGTTTGGTGCTACATTAATGGTTGCAGGATATATTCCAAATAAAACGAATACACTACCTTTAGAAATATACTTCTTAGTGGAACAAGGTAGAGAAAATGAAGCGTGGTTATGGGTATTAGTGCTAGTCGCATTCTCTATTGTGGTTATATCTACAATTAATTTATTGAATAAAGATAAATATAAGGAGGTCGACTAGATGCTTAAAATCAATGTGAAATATCAATTAAAGAACACTTTAATTCGCATCAATATAGATGATACTGAACCAAAAATTTATGCAGTTCGTGGTCCATCTGGCATTGGTAAAACTACTGTTTTAAATATGATTGCCGGATTACGTAAAGCAGATGAAGCTATTATCGAAGTGAATGGGCAATTACTTACTGATACGGCAAAAAACGTGAATGTTAAA
Organism: Staphylococcus sp. EG-SA-18; assembly: GCF_017151825.1. Lineage (NCBI taxonomy): Bacteria > Bacillati > Bacillota > Bacilli > Caryophanales > Staphylococcaceae > Staphylococcus > Staphylococcus sp. EG-SA-18. The sequence goes on along the minus strand of NZ_JACYVY010000004.1, from coordinate 53,042 downwards.
ATTCAACAACGACGTATTGGATATCTGTTTCAAGACTACCAATTGTTTCCTAATATGACGGTCTATAAAAATATTACTTTTATGGCTGAACCATCTGAACACATCGATCAATTAATTCAAACTTTAAACATTGATCATTTGATGAAACAATATCCTATGACATTGTCAGGTGGAGAGGCACAACGTGTAGCACTTGCACGTGCACTTAGCACGAAACCAGATTTAATTTTATTAGATGAACCTTTTTCTAGTTTGGATGATACTACAAAAGATGAGAGTATTACATTAGTTAAACGTATTTTCAACGAATGGCAAATACCAATCATATTTGTGACACATTCAAACTATGAAGCAGAACAAATGGCTCATGAAATTATTACAATTGGGTAATCATTTATTTGCCATTAAAGAGTTTAGAACGTATTTAAAATTGTAGAAGTGAATGCTTCTATCAGCATTTTAATGATGTTTTAAACTCTTTTTTAGGGGCAGTTTTTTTGAGAGACATTGACGCGCGTCATATAATGAAAGTAATGATAAAAAGAAAGGATAACTTAATGTGAGTCAAGAACGTTATTCAAGGCAAATTTTATTTAAACAAATAGGTGAAATAGGTCAAAGCAAAATAAATCAAAAATGTGCGTTGATTATTGGTATGGGCGCATTAGGTACACATGTGGCTGAAGGACTTGTTAGAGCAGGCATTGCTAAACTAATCATTGTTGATAGAGATTATATTGAATTTAGTAATTTACAAAGACAAACATTGTTTACTGAAGAAGATGCTTTGAAAATGATGCCTAAGGTGGTTGCAGCTAAAAAGCATTTGCTAGCGTTACGTAGTGATGTTGATATTGATGATTATATTGCCCATGTGGATTATTATTTTTTGGAAACACATGGACAGGACGTTGACGTTATTATTGATGCAACCGATAACTTTGAAACACGACAACTGATTAATGATTTTGCATATAAACATCGTATACCTTGGATTTATGGTGGTGTTGTACAGAGTACATATACAGAAGCTGCATTTATACCTGGTAAAACACCTTGCTTTAACTGTTTGGTACCACAATTGCCAGCATTAAATTTAACATGTGATACGGTAGGGGTCATTCAACCTGCCGTGACGATGGCAACAAGTTTACAATTAAGAGATGCGATGAAAGTATTAACGGAACAACCAATTGACACAAAAATAACTTATGGCGATATTTGGGATGGTAGTCATTATTCATTTGGTTTCAGTAAAATGCAACGTTCAGACTGTACAACTTGTGGAGATGTACCAAGTTATCCGTATTTAAACAAGAATGAACAACGTTATGCAACATTGTGTGGTAGAGACACTGTACAGTATGAAAATGCATCAATTACACACGACATTCTTGTTCAATTTTTAAAACAACATCAACTAAATTATCGCAGTAATTCGTATATGGTTATGTTTGAATTTAAAGGACACCGCATTGTTGCTTTTAAAGGTGGAAGGTTTTTAATACATGGCATGACACGCACATCAGATGCCACACATCTAATGAATTTATTGTTTGGATAAAAAAAGATAAGACAAAAGGAGTGTAATATTATGGGCGAACATCAAAACGTTAAATTGAATCGTACAGTTAAAGCAGCCGTACTAACGGTATCAGATACTAGAGACTTTGATACAGATAAAGGTGGTCAATGCGTGCGCCAACTATTACAAGCAGATGACGTTGAAGTGAGTGACGCACATTATACAATTGTGAAAGATGAAAAAGTAGCCATCACGACGCAGGTGAAGAAGTGGTTAGAAGAAGATATTGATGTCATCATTACGACTGGTGGAACAGGTATTGCACAACGTGATGTGACGATTGAAGCAGTAAAACCACTTTTAACTAAAGAGATAGAAGGCTTTGGGGAATTGTTTAGATATTTGAGTTATGTTGAAGATGTTGGCACGCGTGCATTATTGTCTCGTGCTGTAGCAGGTACAGTTAATAATAAATTGATATTTTCGATTCCAGGATCAACAGGCGCAGTTAAATTAGCATTAGAAAAGCTCATTAAACCAGAATTAAATCATCTGATTCATGAGCTTACAAAATAATTTATTGATTTGATTGGCGTTGAAAATCTCCAGATTTACCGCCAGACTTGCTTTCAAGGTAGGTTTCGCCAATAATCATACCTTTATCAACTGCTTTCGTCATGTCGTAAATGGTTAAAGCCGTTGCTGATGCAGCGGTTAAAGCTTCCATTTCAACACCGGTTTTGCCAGTTGTAGAGACAGTTGTTTGAATGTTTAAAGTATAAAGGGGTGCATTTGTTTCATCCCAGCTGAAGTGAACATCTATGCCAGTCAATGGTAATGGATGGCACATCGGAATAATTGTTGATGTATTTTTGGCAGCCATAATACCAGCGATTTGAGCAGTGTTCAATACATTGCCTTTGGTATTGGTGTTATTAGAAATCTGCTTAAAAATAGTTTTATTTACAGTAATGCTTGAATGAGCGACAGCAGTTCTTTTTGTAATTTGTTTGTCTGATACATCGACCATTTTGGCGTGGCCTTGTTGATTAATATGAGTAAACTCAGTCATTTTACCCCTCCTAGTGCATCTAGTATATCATGAAAAAATAAAAGTTTTGGAGATGATTTTTAATGGTAGTAGAAAAAAGAAACCCAATCCCAGTTAAAGAAGCAATTCAACGTATCGTTAATCAGCAGAGTTCAATGCCGGCAATTACGGTAGCACTTGAAAAAAGTCTAAATCATATCTTAGCAGAAGATATTGTAGCTACTTATGATATACCAAGGTTTGATAAATCACCTTATGATGGTTTTGCAATTCGCAGTGTTGATTCACAAGGGGCAAGTGGTCAGAATCGCATTGAGTTTAAAGTGATTGATCATATTGGTGCAGGTTCAGTTTCTGATAAATTAGTTGGGGATCACGAAGCGGTGCGTATTATGACTGGAGCACAAATACCTAATGGCGCAGATGCTGTTGTTATGTTTGAACAAACGATTGAACTAGAAGATACATTTACAATTCGTAAACCATTTTCAAAAAATGAAAATATATCTTTAAAAGGTGAAGAAACAACGACAGGCGATGTTGTTCTAAAAAAAGGACAAGTAATTAATCCAGGGGCTATCGCGGTCCTTGCAACATATGGCTATGCAGAGGTTAAAGTTATTAAGCAACCGAGTGTCGCTGTTATTGCAACAGGAAGCGAATTATTAGATGTTAATGATGTATTAGAAGATGGAAAAATTCGTAACTCTAATGGCCCAATGATTCGTGCCTTAGCAGAAAAATTAGGTCTTGAAGTTGGTATTTACAAAACACAAAAAGATGATTTAGATAGTGGCATCCAAGTCGTTAAAGAAGCTATGGAAAAACATGATATCGTTATTACAACGGGCGGAGTTTCTGTTGGAGATTTTGACTATTTACCTGAGATTTATAAGGCTGTAAAGGCGGAAGTGTTATTTAATAAAGTAGCAATGCGTCCTGGTAGCGTAACAACGGTTGCATTTGTAGATGGAAAGTATTTGTTTGGATTATCTGGAAATCCATCAGCTTGTTTTACAGGATTTGAACTATTTGTGAAACCAGCTGTTAAACATATGTGTGGCGCACTAGAAGTCTTCCCGCAAATAATTAAAGCAACATTAATGGAAGATTTTACCAAGGCAAACCCATTCACACGATTTATACGTGCTAAAGCAACGTTAACAAGTGCTGGAGCTACTGTAGTACCTTCAGGATTCAATAAATCAGGTGCGGTTGTAGCGATTGCACATGCTAACTGTATGGTCATGTTACCAGGAGGGTCACGTGGTTTTAAAGCGGGGCATACAGTAGATATTATATTGACTGAATCTGACGCTGCTGAAGAGGAACTTCTTTTATGATTTTACAAATTGTAGGTTACAAAAAGTCTGGTAAGACAACATTGATGAGGCATATTGTCTCTTTCTTAAAGTCACATGGTTATACAGTTGCTACTATTAAACATCATGGGCATGGTAAGGAAGATATTCAATTACAGGATTCAGACGTCGATCACATGAAGCATTTTGAAGCGGGGGCAGATCAAAGTATTGTACAAGGTTTTCAATATCAGCAAACTGTAACACGTGTAGATAATCAAAATCTTACTCAAATTATTGAAAAATCTGTTACAATTGACACCAATATCGTATTAGTTGAAGGCTTTAAAAATGCTGATTTTGAAAAAGTCGTAGTCTATCGAAATGAAGAAGAGTTGCAAGTATTACAACAATTGTCGAATGTTTGTTATAGCATTAATGTAAGGGAGCATGAAGATTTTACAGCATTTGAGCAATGGTTATTAAATAAAATTAAAAATGATTGTGATACACAATTAACATAGAGGATTGAAATGAATGAAACAATTTGAAATCGTGACAGAACCGATACAAACAGAACAATATCGTGAATTCACTATAAATGAATATCAAGGTGCAGTAGTTGTTTTTACCGGTCATGTTCGCGAATGGACTAAAGGCGTCAAAACGGAATATTTAGAATATGAAGCGTATATTCCAATGGCTGAAAAGAAATTGGCACAAATTGGAGATGAAATAAATGAAAAATGGCCTGGAACGATAACGAGTATTGTTCATAGAATAGGGCCATTACAAATTTCAGATATCGCTGTATTAATTGCGGTTTCTTCACCGCATCGTAAAGATGCCTATCGAGCAAATGAATATGCAATTGAGCGTATAAAAGAAATTGTTCCGATTTGGAAAAAAGAAATTTGGGAAGATGGTTCAAAATGGCAAGGGCATCAAAAAGGGAATTATGAAGAAGCGAAGAGGGAGGAATAAGAGAGATGAAGGTACTTTACTTCGCAGAAATTAAAGATATATTACAAAAAGCACAGGAAGATATTGTGCTTGAACAAGCATTGACTGTACAACAATTTGAAGATTTATTGTTTGAACGTTATCCGCAAATCAATAATAAAAAGTTTCAAGTTGCTGTAAATGAGGAATTTGTACAAAAATCGGATTTCATTCAACCTAATGATACTGTTGCATTAATTCCACCGGTTAGTGGAGGTTAAGGGAGCATGAAAGCAATAATTCTTGCAGGTGGTCATTCAGTGCGATTTGGTAAGCCCAAAGCTTTTGCGGAAGTGAACGGTGAGACCTTTTATAGTAGAGTAATTAAGACATTAGAATCAACAAATATGTTCAATGAAATTATTATTAGTACAAATGCGCAATTGGCAACGCAATTTAAATATCCAAATGTTGTTATAGATGATGAGAATCATAATGATAAAGGTCCATTAGCAGGAATTTATACAATCATGAAGCAACATCCTGAAGAAGAATTGTTTTTTGTCGTTTCTGTTGATACACCAATGATTACTGGTAAAGCTGTAAGCACGTTGTATCAGTTTTTAGTTTCTCATCTTATTGAAAATCATTTAGATGTCGCAGCTTTTAAAGAAGATGGACGTTTTATTCCAACAATTGCATTTTATAGTCCGAATGCATTAGGCGCTATAACTAAAGCACTACATTCTGATAATTACAGTTTTAAAAATGTATATCATGAATTATCAACGGATTATTTGGATGTAAGGGATGTAGATGCGCCCTCATATTGGTACAAAAATATAAATTATCAGCATGATTTGGACGCTTTAATTCAAAAATTGTAAGCTGTTAGGAGGTCCACAAATGGTAGAACAAATAAAAGATAAACTAGGACGTCCCATCCGTGACTTACGGTTATCTGTGACAGATCGGTGTAACTTTAGGTGTGATTATTGCATGCCTAAAGAGGTATTTGGAGATGATTTCGTATTTTTACCTAAAAATGAACTTTTAACGTTTGATGAAATGGCTAGAATCGCTAAGGTATATGCAGAATTAGGTGTAAAAAAAATACGCATTACAGGTGGAGAACCATTGATGCGACGGGATTTAGATGTACTTATAGCTAAATTAAATCAAATCGATGGTATTGAAGATATTGGTTTGACTACAAATGGTTTGTTATTAAAAAAGCATGGACAAAAGTTATATGATGCTGGGCTGCGCAGAATTAATGTCAGTTTGGATGCTATTGATGATACGCTATTTCAATCAATCAATAATCGTAATATTAAAGCGACTACGATTTTAGAACAAATTGATTACGCGACGTCTATTGGTTTGAATGTAAAAGTAAATGTTGTTATACAAAAAGGTATTAACGATGATCAAATCATACCAATGCTTGAATATTTTAAAGATAAACATATAGAGATTCGATTTATAGAATTTATGGATGTTGGTAATGATAATGGATGGGATTTCAGTAAAGTTGTAACTAAAGATGAAATGCTTACAATGATAGAGCAGCACTTTGAAATCGATCCTGTAGAACCAAAATATTTTGGGGAAGTAGCAAAATATTATCGCCATAAGGATAATGGTGTTCAATTTGGTTTGATTACAAGTGTTTCACAATCATTTTGTTCTACATGTACACGCGCAAGGCTGTCATCAGATGGGAAGTTTTACGGATGTTTATTTGCAACTGTCGATGGATTTAACGTTAAAGCGTTTATTCGTTCTGGCGTGACCGACGAAGAATTAAAAGAACAATTTAAAGCTTTATGGCAAATAAGAGATGATCGATATTCAGATGAGAGAACTGCTCAAACAGTTGCCAATCGTCAACGTAAAAAGATAAACATGAATTATATTGGTGGTTAATGTGTAGGGACCACTACATATTAAATCATTAGAGATGTTTTAATATTTCTGTCTTACTCCCTAAAATACAATATTATTTATTAAAGTAAAAACGGTCATATCTATGCCAGATTTAATAGAAATGATCGTTTTTAAAGTTTTTACAAGTTGGCGGGGCCCCAACACAGAAGCTGACAGAAAGTCAGCTTACAATAATGTGCAAGTTGGCGGGGCCCCAACATAGAAGGTGACGAAAAGTCAGCTTACAATAATGTGCAAGTTGGGGAACAACGAAATAAATTTTATGAGAATATCATTTCTATCCCACTCTTAAGAATCACTACATAATAAATCTTTAGTGGTTCTTTAACATTGATGTCACACTCCATGCCATTGAGTTGTAATATATCTTTTTTAGGTATAAATGTTGTCGAATAAACAACAAGTTGTCCAAAAGATATAAATCTAAACAAGATATAGCCAGCAATTTAATATTTGTAATAGATAAAATGCTAAGTTTGATATATAATAAATTTAAGTAATTGTATAATAATATGAATTACAAACATCTAAGAAGAAACATAGGAGGCATCATATTATGAGTAATAAAGTTCAACGTTTTATAGAAGCAGAAAGGGAGTTAAGTCAGTTAAAGCACTGGTTAAAAACAACACATAAGATTTCAATTGAAGAATTTGTAGTACTTTTTAAAGTGTATGAAGCTGAAAAGATTAGCGGTAAAGAATTGAGAGATACATTACATTTTGAAATGCTATGGGATACAAGTAAAATCGATGTGATTATCCGTAAAATCTATAAAAAAGAGCTTATTTCTAAATTGCGTTCTGAAACGGATGAAAGACAAGTATTCTATTTCTATAGTACTTCTCAAAAGAAATTGTTAGATAAAATTACTAAAGAAATAGAAGTGTTAAGCGTTACAAACTAAAAACTTAAAAAGCATGCCAATCAGTACATCATAATTGCGTCTTGGGGACAGACAAATGATGAATAGAGATTGGCATGCTTTTTAATTTTGAATATAAATATTTAGTTCATGGCATTTCTAGTTACATGACGTCCATGAATTAAGAAGTAAACAAGCATAGTAATGATTGCTAAAGCGGCCATAAAGCCGAAGATTTCACTATATGAAAACATATGAGTAAATAACCCAAGGAATGATGGACCGAAGCCGACACCTGCATCTAGACCAACGTAAAAAGTAGATGTCGCGATACCATATTTAATCGGAGGTGAGACTTTTATCGCAATAGATTGCATTGCAGATGATAAATTTCCATACCCTAAACCTAGGCAAGCACCAGCAAGTAATATTAACCAGCTTTGATAGCTTGAAATTAAGCATACAAATGAAAGGAAAAGCATGATAAATGCTGGGTAGACAATAATATTTTCATTTTTATCATCCATCAATCTACCAGCAATAGGTCTAGTAATTAACGATGCTATAGCATAGCAAATAAAGAAATAGCTTGCTGCAGTTACTAGGTGTCGCTCTAAAGCAAATGCTTGTAAATAAGTTAGGATGGACGCATAGGTAACGCCAATTAAAAGCATAATTACAGCAACAGGAATGGCCTCTTTTGCAATAAATTGATGAATACTAAATCTTGGTTTATCAATGACATTAGTTTCAGTTTTATTATTTGTTACTTCGAAATCAACTTTTATAAATAATGAGATAATGAGTCCGAGTATGCCTAATATGACACAAATAATAAACAGTAAATCAATTGGGTATTTTGTAATAAGTAACATGCCTAGAAATGGGCCAATCGCTGTACCTAATACTAAACTTAAGGAAAATAAACTGATGCCTTCACTTTTTCTATTAACAGGGGTAACGTATGCCGCAATAGTACCTGTTGCAGTTGTCACAACTGCAGTTGCGATACCGTTTATGAGACGTACAAAGATTAAAAAAGCTAAAGATCCATCAATAAAATAAAGTAATTGCGTGATAATTAAAGCAATTAAACCAATAAATAATAATCGTTTAGGTCCGATTTGATTTACAAATTTACCTGTAGCAAATCGACCAATTAAAGACCCGACAATAAATAGTCCTACAACTAATCCGGCTAATGAATCGGAAGCGTCGAAAGCTTGCTTACTATAGCCAGCAATAACTACAAGTAACAAATACATGCATAGGTATACGATAAAGTTGACAAAAAAGTTGATTGTAAAACTTTTGGTGAAAATAGGTGATTTATTTAATGAGCCTTGATTAGTCATTGTGTGTCTCCTTTAATAATATTTTATGAATTTGATTCATCACATTTATGGTTTCTTGCATTTGATCTTGCGAAATGTTTGTTTTGGCAACTACTGCTTGTTGGAGCTTTTGTACATCAAGACAAACAATCTCATATAATTCATGCCCTTTAGGTGTTAAAGTTAAAAACTTTTGTCGTTTATCCTCTAAACTGTTTTCAACTGTTATAAGGTCATTTTCTATTAGAGCTTTTAAAGTTTTTCTTGCAGTAGGCTTTTCAATTGCACGTCTATGTGAAATTTCAATAAGAGTAGTGGGCTGATGTTTAGCGATATCGCGTAAGATTAACCATTGGCCATAATATATATTGTGTTTTTCTAAAATCGGCTCGGCTAATTTTAAATAGGGGCGATATATTGTTATAAAACTATTGAAAAATTCTTGTGATAGCATAGTGACATCTCCTAAGACAAAATAGTTAGCTTAGCTAACCTTTTTACAACAATAGTAATTATAAAACGGGAGCAATTAGAAATCAATATATAATTATTAAGAGCAAAAATATTTATACTTTGTTAAAATAAGCGTAATTACATGTAAATAGGGGGATACTAATGATATTGAAATTTGATCACATCATTCATTATATAGATCAGTTAGATCGGTTTAGTTTTCCAGGAGATGTTATAAAATTACATTCAGGTGGGTATCATCATAAATATGGAACATTCAATAAATTAGGTTATATCAATGAAAATTATATTGAGCTACTGGATGTAGAAAATAATGAAAAGTTGAAAAAGATGGCAAAAACGATAGAAGGTGGAGTCGCTTTTGCTACTCAAATTGTTCAAGAGAAGTATGAGCAAGGCTTTAAAAATATTTGTTTGCGTACAAATAATATTGAGGCAGTTAAAAATAAACTACAAAGTGAGCGGGTTGAAGTAGTAGGTCCGATTCAAATGGAAAGAGATACACATAAAGATGGTAAGGTAAAGTGGCAATTGCTTTATATAATGAATCAGGATGATGATGAAATTAAGCCACCATTTTTTATTCAATGGGAAGAAAGTGATTCCATGCGTACTAAAAAATTGCAAAAATATTTTCAAAAACAATTTTCAATTGAAACTGTTATTGTGAAAAGTAAAAACCGATCACAAACAGTATCGAATTGGTTGAAATGGTTTGATATGGACATTGTAGAAGAGAATGACCATTACACAGATTTGATTTTAAAAAATGATGATATTTATTTTAGAATTGAAGATGGTAAAGTTTCAAAATATCATTCGGTTATCATAAAAGACGCACAAGCAACTTCACCATATTCAATTTTTATCAGAGGTGCTATTTATCGCTTTGAACCATTAGTATAAATATACGTAAGTGCTATGAGCGAGAATGCCCATATGAATAATGGCAAGCACAATGGAAAGAATCGTTAATATATTATTTAATCGTGATGACTTAATTAAAATGAAAAAGATTGATAATATAAATGTGAAAAAGATAAGTATAACCCGTAAACTAAAGTAATTCACGGTGAGAGGTTGACTCAATGTCATAATGATTGCAACGATGTTCATAATTATAAATAGACTTAAAATAATTGTTCTCATATCAAACACCTCATTGTTAGATTATTGACATTATAACAGGGGTAATTGTATATGAACATTAATGTGGTTGCTTGAGGAAAAATTTATTCATTGAAGTCAAGTTGGTTCATTTTAGAAATGAATATCGTGTTAGATGATGAAAGTATATTGAAGTATAGGTAACTAGTTGAAAAGTATTAATTGTACGATAACATTAAATTTAACACGAAACATAGATATAAAATGATTCACAATTAAAATGGGTAAATTTGAACTTGCTAAACTATTAATTGGAGCATGGACATTTCAAAAATAAGAGTTCAAATCTTACACAAGCTCTGAATCGACACTATAAGATACAAACTGTATAATTAAAGGTATTGTTAAATAGAAGGAGATATCATAAATCATGGAAAAGATGCATATCACTAATCAGGAACATGACGCATTTGTTAAATCCCACCCCAATGGAGATTTATTACAATTAACGAAATGGGCAGAAACAAAGAAATTAACTGGATGGTACGCGCGAAGAATCGCTGTAGGTCGTGACGGTGAAGTTCAGGGTGTTGCGCAGTTACTTTTTAAAAAAGTACCTAAATTACCGTATACGCTATGTTATATTTCACGTGGTTTTGTTGTTGATTATAGTAATAAAGAAGCGTTAAATGCATTGTTAGACAGTGCAAAAGAAATTGCTAAAGCTGAGAAAGCGTATGCAATTAAAATCGATCCTGATGTTGAAGTTGATAAAGGTACAGATGCTTTGCAAAATTTGAAAGCGCTTGGTTTTAAACATAAAGGATTTAAAGAAGGTTTATCAAAAGACTACATCCAACCACGTATGACTATGATTACACCAATTGATAAAAATGATGATGAGTTATTAAATAGTTTTGAACGCCGAAATCGTTCAAAAGTGCGCTTGGCTTTAAAGCGAGGTACGACAGTGGAACGATCTGATAGAGAAGGTTTAAAAACATTTGCTGAGTTAATGAAAATCACTGGGGAACGCGATGGCTTCTTAACGCGTGATATTAGTTACTTTGAAAATATTTATGATGCGTTGCATGAAGATGGAGATGCTGAACTATTTTTAGTAAAGTTGGATCCAAAAGAAAATATAGCGAAAGTAAATCAAGAATTGAATGAACTTCATGCCGAAATTGCTAAATGGCAGCAGAAGATGGAAACATCTGAAAAGCAAGCTAAAAAAGCGCAAAATATGATTAATGATGCGCAAAATAAAATTGCTAAAAATGAAGATTTAAAACGAGACCTAGAAGCTTTAGAAAAGGAACATCCTGAAGGTATTTATCTTTCTGGTGCACTATTAATGTTTGCTGGCTCAAAATCATATTACTTATATGGTGCGTCTTCTAATGAATTTAGAGATTTTTTACCAAATCATCATATGCAGTATACGATGATGAAGTATGCACGTGAACATGGTGCAACAACTTACGATTTCGGTGGTACAGATAATGATCCAGATAAAGACTCAGAACATTATGGATTATGGGCATTTAAAAAAGTGTGGGGAACATACTTAAGTGAAAAGATTGGTGAATTTGATTATGTATTGAATCAGCCATTGTACCAATTAATTGAGCAAGTTAAACCGCGTTTAACAAAAGCTAAAATTAAAATATCTCGTAAATTAAAACGAAAATAGATTAACGACTGAAATCTGAACGCTCATAAGACTGTCATTTGCGTTCAGATTTTTTTACACAATATAGAATGGTTGAGTAAAATATTTTTGAATATAGTGAAAGAGGGGGAAGTACTGTGATAAAAAAGCTATTACAATTTTCTTTAGGGAATAAGTTTGCTATCTTTTTAATGGTTGTTTTAGTTGTCTTGGGCGGTGTATATGCGAGTGCTAAATTGAAATTAGAATTACTACCAAATGTACAAAATCCAGTTATTTCAGTTACAACAACAATGCCGGGTGCAACGCCACAAAGTACCCAAGATGAAATAAGTAGTAAAATTGACAATCAAGTAAGATCATTGGCATATGTGAAAAATGTTAAAACGCAATCCATACAGAATGCTTCAATTGTAACAGTTGAATATGAAAATAATACAGATATGGATAAAGCAGAAGAACAGCTTAAAAAAGAAATCGATAAAATTAAATTTAAAGATGAAGTTGGTCAACCAGAATTAAGACGTAATTCGATGGACGCTTTTCCGGTTTTAGCATATTCATTTTCAAATAAAGAGAATGACTTGAAAAAAGTAACGAAAGTACTGAATGAACAATTAATACCAAAATTACAAACGGTAGATGGTGTGCAAAATGCGCAATTAAATGGGCAGACGAACCGTGAAATCACCCTTAAATTTAAGCAAAATGAACTTGAAAAATATGGGTTGACTGCTGATGATGTAGAAAACTATCTAAAAACGGCAACAAGAACAACACCACTTGGATTGTTCCAATTTGGTGATAAAGATAAATCAATTGTTGTTGATGGTCAATATCAATCTGTTGATGCTTTTAAAAACATAAATATTCCATTAACGTTTGCAGGAGGACAAGGGCAATCTCAATCCCAAAGTGACAATAAACAAAATTCAGCCATGTCAGACGTTAATCAGGCATCACCACAGCAAAATTCAAAAGCGTCAGCACCAAATAATATAAGTGGTATGCCGACAGCGAAACTAGGAGATTTAGCTGATATTACAGTTGGTGATGTGCGTACTTCTATTTCTAAAACGAATGGAAAGGATGCGGTTAATCTACAAATAACTAAAGCTCAAGATGCCAATACAGTTCAAGTAGCCAAAGATGTACAACGTAAAATTGATACATTCGTTGATGAAAATAAAGATTTTAATGTCACAAAAACAATGGATACTGCAAAGCCTGTTGAGAAATCACTTTATACGATGGTTGAAAAAGCATCATTAGGTACAATCGTGGCAATTATAGTTATTTTGCTGTTTTTAAGAAACATTCGTACGACGGCAATTTCTATTATATCCATTCCGTTATCACTTCTTATGGCGCTTATTGCTCTGAAATTGAGTGATGTTTCATTGAATATACTAACGTTAGGTGCATTAACAGTAGCGATTGGACGTGTGATAGACGATTCGATTGTAGTTGTTGAAAATATTTATCGACGCTTAACAGATTCAGAAGAACAATTAAAAGGTGAAAATTTAATTATCAGTGCGACAACTGAAGTATTTAAACCAATAATGTCATCGACACTAGTTACTATTATCGTCTTCTTACCACTTGTGTTTGTATCAGGTTCAGTAGGCGAAATGTTTAGACCTTTTGCATTGGCTATTGCATTTAGTTTATTAGCATCGTTATTAGTGTCAATTACACTCGTTCCAGCTTTGGCAGCAACACTATTTAAAAAAGGCGTTAAACGTCGTAATAAACAACATCAAGAAGGATTAGGTGTTGTTAGTACAACTTATAAAAAAGTATTGCATTGGTCACTAAATCATAAGTGGATTGTAATTATATTAAGTACTTTAATTTTGGTTGTAACTATTGTATTTGGAGGACCGAGACTAGGCACTAGCTTTATTTCAGCAGGTGACGATAAATTTTTAGCTATTACTTATACACCGAAGCCTGGTGAAACGGAGCAAGCAGTGTTGAATCATGCGAAAGATGTTGAAAAATATTTAAAACAGAAAAAGCATGTAAAAACAATTCAATACTCAGTTGGTGGTAGTAGTCCAGTAGATCCAACGGGTAGTACAAATAGTATGGCAATCATGGTTGAATATGATAATGACACGCCTAATTTTGATGTAGAAGCGGATAAGGTTATTAAACATGCAGATGGCTTTAAACATCCTGGAGAGTGGAAAAATCAAGATTTAGGAACAGGTGCAGGTAATAAATCTGTAGAGGTTACTGTAAAAGGTCCATCAATGGATGCCATAAAATCAACTGTAAAAGATATTGAACAGAAAATGAAACAGGTTAAAGGACTAGCCAATGTCAAATCTGATTTATCGCAAACATATGACCAGTATGAAATTAAAGTTGATCAAAATAAAGCGGCAGAAAATGGTATTTCTGCAAGTCAACTTGCAATGCACTTGAATGAAAACTTACCAGAAAAAACAGTTACGACTGTTAAAGAAAATGGTAAAACTGTTGATGTTAAAGTCAAACAAAATAAGCAAACAGACTGGTCAGAAGATAAGTTGAATAATATAACTTTGAAAAAGCCGACTGGTGGTACGATTAAATTGGGAAATATCGCTACGTTAGTTAAAACAACGACACCAAGTAAATTGACGCAAGAACAAGGAGATTATGCAACGACGGTATCTGCTAAAGTAACAAATAAAGATGTGGGTGGCACAACACGACAAGTGATGTCTAAAATAAATAATTTGGACAAACCGAATAATGTAAAGGTTAATATCGGTGGTGCATCAGATGATATTAACAATGCAATGACACAATTAGCCTTTGCAATGTTAGCTGCGATCATTATCGTATATTTAATCCTAGTTATTACATTTAAAGGTGGCTTAGCACCATTTACAATTCTATTCTCTTTACCATTTACAGTTATCGGTGTAATTATTGCACTATTAATCACAGGAGAAACAATATCAGTACCAAGTTTAATTGGTATGCTAATGTTAATTGGAATCGTAGTAACAAATGCCATTGTGTTAATAGACCGTGTCATTAATAATGAGCAGCAGGGCATGGAGATGAAAGAAGCATTAATCGAAGCAGGCGGTACTAGAATTAGACCGATATTAATGACGGCAATTGCAACAATCGGTGCATTAGTTCCTTTGTTATTTGGTCAAGATAGCTCGATTCTTATTTCGAAAGGATTAGCCGCTACAGTTATTGGTGGTTTAATTTCATCAACTTTATTAACACTTGTAGTTGTACCAGTAATATATGAAATTCTCTTTACTTTGAAAAAACGATTCACTAAACGATAGATAATATAAAAGCCATAAAAGCGGTCATGATATTGACTACTTTTATGGCTTTTTAAAATTTGAAATTTTAGATCTTATTTCACGTGCGATTTAATCGATGTGTTAATAAAACAATGCTGGCATTCAACATGTACGATAATAAAATAAAATTGCAATTATGTTATTGCATGTTTTGTTTATTACTTAGAATAATACGATGGTTAAGATGAAATATATGACAAAGATAAATAATGACATTAAATTCAAGATGTTTACACCTTTTAGATCTTTTTTAAGCATTTTAAATCCTGTCACTTCGACATTACCGACTAAGAGTAATAAGACGATAAATACCCACCAATTCTCTTTTGGAAAACTCATCATCGTTAATGCTAAGACGAATAATAACAACACACCCATAATAATTCTCAAAATGCGAGTAAATACAACTTCCATTTTAAAAATACTAATAAAACTAACAATTAGATAAAGTATTGCTAGTAAAATCAGATAAAATTGCATATGATAACTTCCTCTCCGTTTCAAAGGGTTCATGTAGTACAGCAGCGTAGAAAACATAAATAGCAGTGTTGGGATAGATATGCGTGTATGTTGTTAATGAAACACTAAATCATAACACGACAACATCTTGTGATTCTAGATGTAATTGAGCGAAAAATAAAGCAATTCATCAATATAACGTATTCAGAGCAATGCTAGTCAAATTTATGTAACGAAAAGCATTTATTGCTTGAATGATAGATTATTAATCTTGCATTTGAGCGCGAACGTTTCTAATTTCATTTTCAATATCTTTAAGTTGACGAACAAGTGCGGAAGTATCTAAATTCAAAGATTCCCGTTTTTCTAAGTCACCTTGAAGACGAACATAATCATATTTAAGTTCGGCTAGTTGGTTTTCTAAAGACATACTATAACACTCCTTTGAAATATAATTAAGTGCATTTAATGTAGATTATAGCATGAAACAGTAGACTTCTAAAATATCTGTGGAGTATGTTAAAGTTATAAATTATGAAGATTATTGAAAGAAGGGATAACAGTGACAGAACAATTTACTATGATTATTTTATTAATTGCGCTTGGTTACTTTTTGAAGCGCATTAATTTTATAAAAGCAACAGATAGTCAAGTCATTGCTACATTAGTTCTTAATGTCACACTCCCATCTTTAGTTATTGTGAATTTAAACAGTGCAGAATTAAAATTGTCATTCTCCATTTTACCAATTTTAATGATTATATATGGTATTGTGGCGAAAATGATTGCTGTCTGGTTTTTTAGAAAATATGATAATCACATGCGTGGATCAGTAGGTATGATGACTGGTGCTATGAATATTGGATTGTTTGCATATCCACTAATTGAAGTGATATGGCCTAAAACGGGACTTATTTATTTTGTTATGGCTGATATAGGTGGTGCCTTTGTGATGTTTGGAATTACTTACTTTGTAGGTAGCTACTTTAGTGAAGGTAGTGATCAATTCGATTTTAAATATTTAGGTAAGAAATTATTACAATCAGTGCCACTCGTTACATACATTGTAATGTTTATATTGAATATAAGTCACATCCATTTACCACATGTGGCAATCGATTTCTTTAGCATACTTTCCCATGCAAATATGCCGTTATCAATGATTTTGCTAGGTGTCATGTTGAATTTTACTCTGGAAAGAAAGTATATACCTGCTACTATTAAATATTTATGTTTGCATTATGGATTAGCATTAGTTGCGGGATTGTTAGTATATGTGTTGTTACCAGTATCAGATGATATGATTAAGACGACATTGTTGGTCACTTGGATGTTCCCGGTAGGTGTTGCAATTATTTCTTATGGTATTCAGTTTAAATATCGAACACTGCCATTTATAGGTATGACGACCAATTTGACAATCATTATTAGTATCATTATTTTGTACGTGTATCAGGCAGTGTTTGTCTAGTTTACACATTTGAAAATAAAATCCATTTTAGTATTCGTAGAAAATGAGAGCCCCCTTTACCACAATATGTAAATGTATATTGTGAAAAGGGGGCTTTTATTTATGACATAGTTGTTCAACTCATACATTCAAGTTGATAATGCAGTGCGTTATGCAGCTATCCACTTCATATGTATGGCGCATACTTGATATATGAATATCATCAAGATTTTAAAAGTATCGCTAATTTTAAAGTCTTAAAACGCATGATTAATGTCATGATGTGTTATTGCGTTTTGTTTTTAGAGCCACGTATTTCCTAGGACATATAGAGGAACATTCAACGTAAAATTCCCGAAAATTAATTTTAATCATTCTATAAGTGAATGGTTATTTTCAGAAGTGATTACATTTTTACGTTACATGAGTATTTAACTTTCTATTTCAAATTACCTAGAATTATAGCAGCTATCACGATAATAATAATACCTGCCCAAATACCCGTCATCTGACGACGATCTTTTCTTTCTCCTAAAATGAAAATACCGCCTAAGGTTGAAACGATAACAAGTAACTGTGATAATGAGAAACTTGTAGCTACACCAACTTTTGGTTGAGAATAGAACATGAACAAGTTACCAATTCCCCAAATCACACCTGGCAATAGATTAAGTGCTGTTGATTTAAGTGATGTTTTATGATTCATGGATAGGATAAAGCCACCAATTGCCATACCGACAGATTGGAAGAACAATGCATCAGTTCCACCAACACCAAAGATGTCACCAAGTACAACGAAACCTACATATCCAACTGTAGATACAATTAAAATACCCATTGCTTTTTTAAATTCAGGATTATCTGATTGACGTTCATTTTTAGCTTTAAGTGAAGTAAGTGCTACACCAGTAACTAATAATATCATGGCGATTAAACCAAAGATAATTTGAGTCATTGAAGACCATTCACCTAAAAAGATAACGCTGAATAATGTTGTACCAACTAATTGCATACCTGTAGAAACTGGCATAGTATTTGATACACCGATTAAACTAATAGATTTAAGCTGATTCGCTTGTCCAAACGCCCATAATGCACCAGAAATAAGACCGACAATAATTACAGTAGGATTATTGAATTTTGCGAAACCAGTAATAAGTAAACCTAATCCAACAATGAGTGCGCCTAGCGTCGTACCACGAATTTGGTTGTAAGGTCCACCGCCGACGAACACATTAATAAGAACGACACTTCCCCAGAATAAAGCAGGTAAAAGTGCGATTAAGAAATCAAGAAATTGCAAGACTACTCACTCTCCTATACTATTTATGCAAGTGCTCCCCTTAATTGACACTTGCATGTTATTGTAAAGCATTCTGCCCTAATAGTAAAAAACAACTACTTATAATTTTCAATATTTACAAAAAGTAGAAAAACCCACAATACATGCTAATGATGTACTGTAGGGTATTTGCTTGGTGTTTTATTCAGGGATTGTTTGATCTTTTACGTTACGTGATTCGAATTTGAATTTAATGTACTCATAGTTGATATGGAAACCTAGACCATTAAATCGTTCGATGAGTTTATTATTTTTATTACGAATTTTAAAATAAACTTTTCTAATATCAAAATTATCAAAAGCATATTGCAATGCATACGCAAGCAACTCGAAAGCGATACCTTTCAAACGGTAATCTACATGAGAACTGAAGTATTTAATCTCGGCGATTGACTGTTGTGAATCAATTTCAAGGTATAAATAACCTTTAAGTAAACCTTCGCTAACAAATAAAAACAAATGATGATGGTCGTCTAAACTATCAATGATATCTTGTGGTGACTGTGCCTGATATTTAAATGTAGTTGTGTGTAATTTGCTGAAAGCACGATAAAACCCTTTGTGATAAGGAATGATATTTGGTTGGTGCATATCTTCTTCTAATCTTGTACGGGCTTCTATGTAATAGTCAGTGAAGTTATAACTTGCTTGAATAACTTTCATTAATGGTTTGTATTGTTGAATGCCTTCTTCAAAAGAAAAGTTAAAGACGGCATCGTCAGGTTGGTTCGAAGTCATTGCTTTAAATAGCGTTTCAAACGTATCGACAGATAATACATAATTGTCAGCCACGAAAGGGCCTATGACTTTGAATTTATTTTTATCGTATGCAAAAGACAATATGATTGCTTTGATTGAATCGTTTTCTTTAATCGAAAATACACCAGGTGATTCAATCGCATCGGTTATTAATACATCTATTTCATTGTACTGTTGAGGAAGTTTATATAAGTATGATGCTGATTCATAATTCGAATGTTCAATGAACGATTTTATTTGTGTAATATCATATAACTGAACTATGCTCATGTCATTACCTCCGTGCTTTTTGTTACTTTTATTATATAGTATTTCAACTGAAATGAAAGTTAATAGTGATATTAACATGTTACAATACATTTAACACATCATTTGCAATCATTGAATTTAAATCAAAGATTAGTGGAATAGATGAAGCACGTTCGAAATAAAAGAACGTATGAGAAAGGATAATTTATGAAATCTTTAATATTAGCTGAAAAACCATCAGTCGCAAGAGATATTGCTGATGCTTTACAAATAAATCAGAAGCGTAATGGTTACTTTGAAAATAACCAATATATTGTCACGTGGGCGTTAGGTCATCTAGTGACAAATGCGACACCTGAACAATACGATAAAAATTTAAAGGAATGGCGATTAGAAGACCTTCCAATTATACCTAAATATATGAAAACTGTTGTTATTGGTAAAACAAGCAAACAATTTAAAACAGTAAAAGCGTTAATTTTAGATAATAAAGTGAAAGATATTATTATTGCAACAGATGCTGGACGAGAAGGTGAACTAGTTGCAAGATTGATTTTGGATAAAGTTGGTAACAAAAAGCCAATCCGTCGATTATGGATTAGCTCAGTTACTAAAAAAGCTATTCAACAAGGTTTTAAAAATTTAAAAGACGGTCGTCAATATAACGATTTGTATTATGCAGCGTTAGCGAGAAGTGAGGCAGATTGGATTGTTGGGATTAATGCAACGCGTGCACTAACAACAAAGTATGATGCACAGCTATCCCTGGGACGTGTTCAGACACCAACGATTCAATTAGTAAATACACGACAACAAGAGATTAATCAGTTCAAACCACAACAATACTTTACATTATCATTAACGGTAAAAGGGTTTGATTTTCAGCTAGAATCAAATCAGCGATATACCAATAAAGAAACTTTAGAACAGATGGTTAATAATTTGAAAAATGTCGATGGTAAGATTAAATCTGTTGCTACTAAACATAAGAAGTCGTATCCGCAATCACTGTACAATTTAACAGATTTACAACAAGATATGTATAGACGTTATAAAATTGGACCTAAAGAAACATTGAATACACTTCAAAGCTTATATGAGAGACATAAAGTCGTAACCTATCCAAGAACAGATTCAAACTATTTAACAACTGATATGGTAGATACTATGAAAGAACGTATTCAGGCGACGATGGCAACAACATATAAAGACCAAGCACGCCCATTAATGTCTAAAACATTTTCATCAAAAATGTCGATATTTAATAATCAAAAAGTATCTGATCACCATGCAATTATTCCTACAGAAGTGAGACCTGTCATGTCAGACTTAAGTAATAGAGAATTAAAGTTATACGATATGATTGTCGAGCGTTTTTTAGAAGCTTTAATGCCTCCGCACGAGTATGACGCGATAACTGTAACTTTAGAGGTTGCAGGGCACACATTTGTTTTGAAAGAGAATGTAACAACTGTTTTAGGTTTTAAATCTATTAGACAAGGTGAATCTATTACAGAGATGCAACAGCCTTTTTCAGAAGGCGATGAAGTGAAGATTTCAAAAACAAATATTAGAGAACATGAAACAACACCTCCAGAATATTTTAATGAAGGTTCGTTATTAAAAGCGATGGAGAACCCTCAGAACTTTATTCAATTGAAGGATAAAAAATATGCGCAAACTTTAAAACAAACAGGTGGTATCGGCACAGTTGCAACAAGGGCCGACATTATCGATAAATTATTTAATATGAATGCCATTGAATCAAGAGACGGTAAAATTAAAGTAACGTCAAAAGGTAAACAAATATTAGAATTAGCACCAGAAGAATTAACGTCGCCACTTTTAACTGCACAATGGGAAGAAAAATTACTTTTAATTGAACGTGGTAAATATCAGGCGAAAACATTCATTAATGAAATGAAAGATTTTACGAAAGATGTTGTAAATGGGATTAAAAATAGTGATCGTAAATATAAACACGATAATTTAACAACCACAGAATGCCCAACGTGTGGTAAATTCATGATTAAAGTTAAAACTAAAAATGGTCAGATGCTTGTGTGCCAAGATCCATCTTGTAAGACGAAAAAGAATGTACAGCGCAAAACAAATGCAAGATGTCCAAACTGTAAAAAGAAATTAACGTTGTTTGGTAAAGGGAAAGAAGCGGTATATCGTTGTGTTTGTGGACATTCTGAAACGCAAGCACATATGGATCAGCGTATGAAGTCTAAATCCTCTGGTAAAGTATCTCGTAAAGAAATGAAAAAGTATATGAATAAAAATGAAGGTTTAGACAATAATCCGTTTAAAGATGCATTAAAGAACTTGAATTTATAGATAAAATCGAACAAAGTTGAATCAGAAAAACGAAAAGTTCGCTTTTGGTATTGTTTTTTATTAAGAATGATATTAAACTATTAAGGTATTTTAAAAAAAGGAGCATCCATTCGTGAAAAACTATTTCCAGTTCGATAAATATGGAACAAACTTTAAAAGAGAAATCTTAGGCGGTATCACAACTTTCTTATCTATGGCCTATATTTTAGCAGTTAACCCGCAAGTTTTAAGTTTAGCAGGTGTTAAAGGCGTATCAGAAGATATGAAAATGGACCAAGGTGCCATTTTTGTAGCGACTGCATTAGCAGCATTTGTAGGCTCGCTATTCATGGGGCTAATAGCTAAATATCCAATTGCGTTAGCACCAGGTATGGGATTAAATGCATTCTTTGCATTTACTGTTGTGTTAACCATGGGTATTCCTTGGCAAGTTGGTTTAACAGGCGTTTTATTCTCAGGTATATTCTTTGCGATATTAACCGTCACAGGGTTTAGGGAAGTTATTATTAATGCAATTCCTTATCAAATGAAGATGGCTGTTTCAGCAGGTATAGGATTATTCATTACATTTGTAGGTTTACAAAGTTCGGGTATTATAGTTAAAAATGAATCTACATTAGTAACATTGGGACATTTAACTGATCCACCAGTACTTTTGGCGATATTCGGTATCGTTATTACAGTTATTTTATATGCAATTAAATTGCCGGGTTCTATCTTTATCGGTATGATCATCACAGCAATCGTTGGTATGTTCACTGGATTGATTCAAATGCCATCTGGTATTGTAGGTAAGATTCCAAGTATTGAACCAACGTTCGGTGCTGCATTTGAAGCGTTTAAAGACCCAAGTCAATTATTAACGATACAGTTCTTAATTGTTATTTTAACGTTCTTATTTATTGATTTCTTTGATACAGCTGGTACATTAGTAGCTGTTGCTACTCAAGCAGGTATTATGAAAGATAATAAATTACCAAGAGCTGGTAGAGCATTGTTCTCAGATTCTTTAGCTACGATTGTAGGATCAGTTTTTGGAACAACTACAACAACTTCTTATATCGAATCAACTTCAGGTGTTGCTGTAGGTGCTAGAACAGGATTTGCTAGTATCGTAACAGGTTGTTGTTTCCTATTAGCGCTGTTCTTTAGTCCGTTAATCGCTGTTGTAACAAGTGCAGTTACGACACCAGCTTTAGTGGTGGTAGGTGTATTAATGGCTGCAAACTTTGCTGAGATAAACTGGAAAAGTTTTGAAGTTGCAGTGCCAGCATTCATTACAATCATTATGATGCCTTTATCATACTCAATTGCAACTGGTATTGCGTGTGGATTTATTTTCTATCCAATTACAATGCTTATCTCTAAAAAACATAAAGAAGTACATCCGATAATGTATGTATTAATGGTACTATTCATTCTGTACTTCATATTTGTTCATGGTTAAATCCAGACACAAAAAACGACTGCCAATGATTGGTAGTCGTTTTTTCTTTGAAGTAAGGATAAAATAAGAAGCGAAATAACATAAAGCAATATTATGAATGTCTTTAAATATCCGATATAAATATACTTCTTTTAAAATTGTTGGACGTGTTTCTTCTATATTATATACCTGATTAAAAAGGTTTTAAGAATTATTCTCTATGTCCATCTTTGTATTGTGTGTAAATGACACGAGCATTTTTATTAGGTATATAGGTTGGCGCTGATAATACAACTAGGACAAATAGAATCATTAGGAAAAATAAAATCCAATGAATCAAAATTCCTAAGAAGGGGATGATAGCTAAAAAACTACCTACTATACCAAATATTGGAATAATCGCTATAGGTCTAATCGCATTTTGTCTATTCACTAATAATATAATAGTAAGAATTAGATAAAGTAATGCATTAAAGATTAAAGGCTGCCATCCAAAACTTAAAATAAACGTTGCACCTAAAAAAGGAATGCCATAGAAAAACTCACAAAGTATTAAAAAGATACCTATAAGTGCTAAAGATAATTTTGGTCCATTTTTCATATTCATTCACCACCGTTCTTATGACTAATTATATAGAATAATTTTCAATGATAATAATAAAATGATTCAAGGTACGAATTTACAATAAAGAAGGAAATAAAAAATATCTCGAAAATAGTTGAACTGACTAAGTATATAAAGTAAAATATAAAAGTATGTGTTAGACAGATAGAAAAATTATGTGAAAAGCCTTGATTTATCGATGTTTTTCGTGTAATATAACTAACGTTGGACTTTAAGAAAAGCGATGAAGCGAAAGGTTACTGACACACCCGGCCGCTTTGCCATGGCGCTGTGTAAGATAGTTTTCGTGGAGAAGTCTATCACTAAATGTAGACGAATAAGGAGGGAAAATTATGGCAAAACAAAAAATCAGAATCAGATTAAAAGCTTATGATCACCGCGTGATTGATCAATCAGCAGAGAAGATTGTAGAAACAGCGAAACGTTCTGGTGCAGATGTTTCTGGACCAATTCCGTTACCAACTGAGAAATCAGTTTACACAATCATCCGTGCCGTGCATAAGTATAAAGATTCACGTGAACAATTCGAACAACGTACACACAAACGTTTAATCGATATTGTAAACCCAACACCAAAAACAGTTGACGCTTTAATGGGCTTAAACTTACCATCTGGTGTAGACATCGAAATCAAATTATAATAGACAATTTTAGGAGGTGGACTTTCGATGACCAAAGGAATCTTAGGAAGAAAAATTGGGATGACACAAGTATTCGGAGAAAACGGTGAATTAATCCCTGTAACAGTAGTAGAAGCTAAAGAAAATGTTGTATTACAAAAGAAAACTGTAGAAGTTGATGGATACAACGCAATCCAAGTTGGATTTGAAGACAAAAAAGCATACAAAAAAGATGCAAAATCTAATAAATATGCTAATAAACCAGCTGAAGGTCACGCTAAAAAAGCTGACGCAGCACCTAAGCGCTTCATTCGTGAATTCCGCAATGTAGACGTGGATGCTTACGAAGTAGGTCAAGAAGTCTCAGTAGATACTTTTGTAGCTGGCGACGTTATTGACGTAACAGGCGTATCAAAAGGTAAAGGTTTCCAAGGTGCAATTAAACGCCACGGACAATCTCGTGGACCTATGTCACACGGTTCTCATTTCCACAGAGCACCAGGTTCTGTAGGTATGGCTTCAGATGCTTCTAGAGTATTTAAAGGCCAAAAAATGCCAGGACGTATGGGTGGAAACACTGTAACTGTTCAAAACTTAGAAGTAGTTCAAGTTGACACAGAAAACAAAGTTATCTTAGTAAAAGGTAACGTACCTGGACCTAAAAAAGGTTTAGTAGAAATCAGAACTTCAATTAAAAAAGGTAATAAATAATAAGAAGTGAAAGGAGGAAATGCATAATGGCTAATTATGATGTTTTAAAATTAGACGGAACTAAATCAGGTTCAATCGAATTAAGCGATGCAGTATTCGGTATTGAGCCAAATAATAGCGTTTTATTCGAAGCTATTAATTTACAACGTGCTTCATTACGTCAAGGTACGCATGCTGTTAAGAATCGTTCAGCAGTAAGCGGTGGCGGACGTAAACCATGGAAGCAAAAAGGAACAGGTCGTGCTCGTCAAGGTACAATCCGTGCTCCACAATGGCGTGGCGGTGGTATCGTATTCGGACCAACTCCAAGAAGTTATGCATACAAAATGCCTAAGAAAATGCGTCGTTTAGCTTTACGCTCAGCATTATCTTTCAAAGCTCAAGAGAATGGCTTAACTGTAGTTGACGCATTCAACTTCGAAGCTCCAAAAACTAAAGAATTCAAAAATGTATTATCTACATTAGAACAACCTAAAAAAGTATTAGTAGTTACTGAAAACGAAGATGTAAATGTTGAATTATCAGCACGCAACATCCCTGGCGTTCAAGTGACAACTGCTCAAGGTTTAAATGTTTTAGATATCACTAATGCTGACAGCTTAGTAATTACTGAAGCTGCTGCTAAAAAAGTTGAGGAGGTGCTCGGATAATGGAAGCAAGAGATATTCTTAAGCGCCCCGTAATCACTGAGAAATCTTCTGAAGCAATGGCTGAAGACAAATACACTTTCGACGTTGATACTCGTGTTAACAAAACACAAGTAAAAATGGCTGTTGAAGAAATCTTCAACGTAAAAGTTGCAAGTGTTAATATCATGAATTACAAACCTAAGAAAAAACGTATGGGCCGTTACCAAGGCTATACAAACAAAAGAAGAAAAGCGATTGTAACTCTTAAAGAAGGATCAATCGACTTATTTAACTAATAAAACAATTACCATTAAGGAGGTAAGCGACAATGGCTATTAAAAAGTATAAGCCAATAACAAATGGTCGTCGTAATATGACTTCGTTAGATTTCGCAGAAATCACGAAAACTACACCTGAAAAGTCATTATTAAAACCGCTACCGAAAAAAGCGGGACGTAACAACCAAGGTAAATTGACTGTAAGACACCATGGTGGTGGACACAAACGTCAATACCGTGTTATCGATTTCAAACGTAACAAAGATGGTATCAATGCAAAAGTTGATTCTATTCAATATGATCCAAACCGCTCAGCAAACATCGCTTTAGTTGTATATGCAGACGGTGAAAAACGATATATCATTGCTCCTAAAGGATTAGAAGTAGGTCAAATCGTTGAAAGTGGTGCTGAAGCTGACATCAAAGTTGGTAACGCATTACCATTACAAAACATTCCAGTTGGTACAGTAGTACACAACATCGAGCTTAAACCTGGTAAAGGTGGACAAATCGCTCGTTCAGCTGGTGCAAGTGCTCAAGTACTTGGTAAAGAAGGTAAATACGTATTAATCAGATTAAGATCTGGTGAAGTTCGTATGATCTTATCTACTTGCCGTGCTACAATCGGTCAAGTTGGTAACCTACAACACGAATTAGTTAACGTTGGTAAAGCCGGACGTTCAAGATGGAAAGGTATCCGTCCAACAGTTCGTGGTTCTGTAATGAACCCTAACGATCACCCACACGGTGGTGGTGAAGGTCGTGCTCCTATCGGTAGACCATCTCCAATGTCACCATGGGGTAAACCTACGCTTGGTAAGAAAACTCGTCGTGGTAAAAAATCATCAGACAAACTTATCGTTCGTGGACGTAAGAAAAAATAATATAATCAACTTATTTGGGTGTGCGGCTTAAAGCTGCACGCACATAATAAGAAGGGAGGCGCCCAAATGGCTCGTAGTATTAAAAAAGGACCTTTCGTCGATGAGCATTTAATGAAAAAAGTTGAAGCTCAAGAAGGAAGCGAAAAGAAACAAGTAATCAAAACATGGTCACGTCGTTCTACAATTTTCCCTAATTTCATCGGACATACTTTTGCAGTATACGACGGACGTAAACACGTACCTGTATATGTAACTGAAGATATGGTAGGTCATAAATTAGGTGAGTTTGCTCCTACTCGTACATTCAAAGGACACGTTGCAGACGACAAGAAAACAAGAAGATAATATCTATTAAGTAGAGGAGGACATCCTAATGGAAGCAAAAGCGGTTGCTAGAACAATAAGAATCGCACCTCGTAAAGTAAGACTAGTTCTTGACTTAATCAGAGGTAAAAATGCTGCTGAAGCTATTGCAATTTTAAAATTAACAAACAAAGCTTCATCACCAGTAATTGAAAAAGTATTAATGTCCGCTTTAGCTAATGCTGAACATAACTATGACATGAACACAGATGAATTAGTAGTTAAAGAAGCATATGCTAACGAAGGACCAACATTAAAACGTTTCCGTCCACGTGCGCAAGGTCGTGCAAGTGCGATTAACAAACGTACAAGCCACATTACAATCGTCGTAAGTGACGGTAAAGAAGAAGCTAAAGAAGCTTAATTAACTTTTAAGGAGGGAATACTGTGGGTCAAAAAATTAATCCAATCGGACTTCGTGTTGGTATTATCCGTGATTGGGAAGCTAAATGGTATGCTGAAAAAGACTTCGCTTCACTTTTACACGAAGATTTAAAAATCCGTAAATTTATTGATAATGAATTAAAAGAAGCATCAGTTTCTCACGTAGAGATTGAACGTGCTGCAAACCGTATCAACATTGCAATTCATACTGGTAAACCTGGTATGGTAATTGGTAAAGGCGGTTCAGAAATCGAAAAATTACGCAACAAATTAAATGCGTTAACTGATAAAAAAGTACACATCAACGTAATTGAAATCAAAAAAGTTGATCTTGACGCTCGTTTAGTAGCTGAAAACATCGCACGTCAATTAGAAAACCGTGCTTCATTCCGTCGTGTACAAAAACAAGCAATCACTAGAGCTATGAAACTTGGTGCTAAAGGTATCAAAACTCAAGTATCTGGTCGTTTAGGCGGAGCTGACATCGCTCGTGCTGAACAATATTCAGAAGGAACTGTTCCACTTCATACGTTACGTGCTGACATCGATTATGCACACGCTGAAGCTGACACTACTTACGGTAAATTAGGCGTTAAAGTATGGATCTATCGTGGAGAAGTTCTTCCTACTAAGAACACTAGTGGAGGAGGAAAATAATAATGTTACTACCAAAACGTGTAAAATATCGTCGTCAACATCGTCCTAAAACAACTGGTCGTTCTAAAGGCGGTAACTACGTAACATTTGGTGAGTTTGGTTTACAAGCTACAACAACGTCTTGGATCACATCTCGTCAAATCGAATCTGCTCGTATAGCAATGACACGTTACATGAAACGTGGCGGGAAAGTTTGGATTAAAATCTTCCCACATACACCATATACTAAAAAACCTTTAGAAGTACGTATGGGTGCTGGTAAAGGTGCGGTTGAAGGCTGGATCGCAGTTGTTAAACCAGGTAGAATTTTATTCGAAGTTGCTGGCGTTTCTGAAGAAGTTGCGCGTGAAGCACTACGTTTAGCAAGTCACAAACTTCCAGTAAAAACTAAGTTTGTAAAACGTGAGGAATTGGGTGGTGAAACAAATGAAAGCTAAGGAAATTAGAGACTTAACCACTTCAGAAATCGAAGAACAAATCAAATCTTCAAAAGAAGAGCTTTTTAACCTACGCTTTCAGTTAGCTACAGGTCAATTAGAAGAAACTGCACGTATTCGTACAGTAAGAAAAACGATTGCACGTCTAAAAACTGTTGCTCGTGAAAGAGAAATTGAACAAAGTAAGGCTAATCAATAATTAAGTAAGAGGAGGTTACAAAAGTGAGCGAAAGAAACGATCGTAAAGTTTATGTAGGTAAAGTTGTTTCAGACAAAATGGACAAGACTATTACAGTACTTGTTGAAACTTACAAAACACACAAATTATACGGTAAACGAGTAAAATACTCTAAAAAATACAAAACTCATGATGAAAACAATTCAGCTAAATTAGGAGACATTGTTAAAATTCAAGAAACTCGTCCTTTATCAGCAACAAAACGTTTTCGTTTAGTAGAGATTGTTGAAGAGTCAGTAATTATTTAATACAAGTTTAGAGATAAGGGAGGTTTAACTAATGATCCAACAAGAAACACGCTTGAAAGTAGCAGACAACTCTGGTGCTCGTGAAGTTCTTACAATCAAAGTATTAGGTGGATCTGGTCGTAAAACAGCAAACATCGGCGATGTTATCGTATGTACTGTTAAAAATGCAACACCAGGTGGCGTTGTTAAAAAAGGTGACGTTGTCAAAGCTGTAATCGTACGTACTAAGTCAGGTGTTCGTCGTAATGACGGTTCATACATCAAATTTGATGAAAATGCATGTGTTATCATCCGTGATGACAAAGGCCCACGTGGTACTCGTATCTTCGGACCTGTTGCTCGTGAATTACGTGAAGGTAACTTCATGAAAATCGTATCATTAGCACCAGAAGTACTTTAATTAATAACAACGAATACAAATAAGGAGGTGCCCACATGCATATCAAAAAAGGTGACAACGTTAAAGTTATCGCAGGTAAAGACAAAGGTAAAGAAGGTAAAGTAATTGCTACTCTACCTAAAAAAGACCGTGTCGTTGTGGAAGGTGTTAACATTATGAAAAAACACCAAAAACCAACTCAATTAAATCCTGAAGGTGGAATCTTAGAAACAGAGGCAGCAATCCATGTTTCTAATGTACAATTATTGGACCCTAAAACAAACGAACCAACTCGTGTAGGTTACAAATTTGTTGATGGTAAAAAAGTTCGTATCGCTAAAAAATCTGGCGAAGAAATTAAATCTAATAATTAATAACAAGTTGAAAGGAGGATCCCACTTTGAACCGTTTAAAAGAAAAGTTTAACACTGAAGTTACTGAAAACTTAATGAAAAAATTCAATTATAGTTCAGTAATGGAAGTACCAAAAATAGATAAAATCGTTGTGAACATGGGTGTAGGTGACGCAGTACAAAATTCTAAAGTATTAGACAATGCTGTTGAAGAATTAGAATTGATCACTGGTCAAAAACCATTAGTAACTAAAGCTAAAAAATCAATCGCGACTTTCCGTTTACGTGAAGGTATGCCAATCGGTGCGAAAGTAACACTTCGCGGTGAAAGAATGTATGAATTCTTAGACAAATTAATTTCAGTATCATTACCACGTGTACGTGACTTCCAAGGTGTTTCTAAAAAAGCATTTGACGGACGCGGTAACTACACTTTAGGTGTTAAAGAACAATTAATTTTCCCAGAAATCGACTATGATAAAGTAAGTAAAGTTAGAGGAATGGATATTGTTATCGTAACGACTGCTAACACTGATGAAGAAGCTCGTGAATTGTTAGCTAACTTCGGTATGCCATTCCGTAAATAATTATTTAAAGGAGGCTAATTAAGTGGCTAAAACTTCAATGGTTGCTAAGCAACAAAAAAAACAAAAATATGCAGTTCGTGAATACACTCGTTGTGAACGTTGTGGCCGTCCACATTCTGTATATCGTAAATTTAAATTATGCCGTATTTGTTTCCGTGAATTAGCTTACAAAGGCCAAATCCCTGGCGTTCGTAAAGCTAGCTGGTAATAAAAAAGAGTCTGAAAGGAGGCAACAATCAATGACAATGACAGATCCAATCGCAGATATGCTTACTCGTGTAAGAAACGCAAACATGGTGCGTCACGAGAAGTTAGAATTACCTGCATCAAATATTAAAAAAGAAATTGCTGAAATCTTAAAGAGTGAAGGTTTCATTAAAAATGTTGAATACGTAGAAGATGATAAACAAGGTGTACTTCGTTTATTCTTAAAATATGGTCAAAACGATGAGCGTGTTATCACAGGATTAAAACGTATTTCAAAACCAGGTTTACGTGTTTATGCAAAAGCTAGCGAAATGCCTAAAGTATTAAATGGTTTAGGTATTGCATTAGTATCAACTTCTGAAGGTGTAATCACTGACAAAGAAGCAAGAAAACGTAATGTTGGTGGAGAAATTATCGCATACGTTTGGTAATAAAAAATAAGGAGGTGCCATAACATGAGTCGTGTTGGTAAGAAAATTATTGACATCCCTAGTGACGTAACAGTAACTTTTGATGGAAATCATGTAACTGTTAAAGGTCCTAAAGGTGAATTATCAAGAACTTTAAATGAAAGAATGACATTCAAACAAGAAGAAAACACAATTGAAGTTGTAAGACCATCTGATTCTAAAGAAGATAGAACAAACCATGGTACAACTCGTGCTTTATTAAACAATATGGTACAAGGTGTTTCTCAAGGATACGTAAAAGTACTTGAACTTGTTGGTGTAGGTTACCGTGCTCAAATGCAAGGTAAAGACTTAATCCTTAACGTTGGTTATTCTCACCCAGTAGAAATTAAAGCTGAAGAAAACATTACTTTCTCAGTTGAGAAAAACACAGTCGTTAAAGTTGAAGGTATTTCAAAAGAACAAGTTGGAGCATTAGCATCTAACATCCGTTCAGTAAGACCTCCAGAGCCTTACAAAGGTAAAGGTATTCGTTACCAAGGTGAATACGTTCGCCGTAAAGAAGGTAAAACTGGTAAATAATAGATAAACTCTAAAGAAAGGAGTATTGAAATGATCAGTAAAATTGATAAAAATAAAGTGCGTTTAAAAAGACATGCTCGTGTTCGTACTAACTTATCAGGTACAGCTGAAAAGCCACGTTTAAACGTATATCGTTCAAACAAGCATATCTACGCTCAAATTATTGATGATAATAAAGGCGTAACATTAGCTCAAGCTTCTTCAAAAGACAGCGACATTGCTACTACAGCAACTAAAGTTGAATTAGCAACTAAAGTCGGTGAAGCAATTGCTAAAAAAGCTGCTGACAAAGGCATTAAAGAAATCGTATTTGACCGTGGAGGATATTTATATCACGGACGTGTTAAAGCATTAGCTGAAGCAGCAAGAGAAAGCGGATTAGAATTTTAATTTAAAGGAGGGACAAATACATGGCTCGTAGAGAAGAAGAGACGAAAGAATTTGAAGAACGCGTTGTTACAATCAACCGTGTAGCAAAAGTTGTAAAAGGTGGTCGTCGTTTCCGTTTCACTGCATTAGTTGTAGTTGGAGACAAAAATGGTCGTGTAGGTTTCGGTACTGGTAAAGCTCAAGAGGTACCAGAAGCAATCAAAAAAGCTGTTGAAGCAGCTAAAAAAGATTTAGTAGTTGTTCCACGTGTTGAAGGTACAACTCCACACACAATTACTGGCCGTTACGGTTCAGGAAGCGTATTTATGAAACCGGCTGCACCTGGTACAGGAGTTATCGCTGGTGGTCCTGTTCGTGCCGTACTTGAATTAGCAGGTATCACTGATATCTTAAGTAAATCATTAGGATCAAACACACCAATCAACATGGTTCGTGCTACAATCGATGGTTTACAAAACCTTAAAAATGCTGAAGATGTTGCGAAATTACGTGGCAAAACAGTAGAAGAATTATACAATTAAGGAGGGAAAACTAGTTATGGCTAAATTACAAATTACCCTCACTCGTAGTGTTATTGGTCGTCCTGAAACACAACGTAAAACTGTTGAAGCTTTAGGTCTTAAAAAGACTAACAGTTCAGTAGTTGTTGAAGATAACCCTGCTATTCGTGGGCAAATCAACAAAGTTAAGCACTTAGTAACAGTAGAAGAAAAATAATCAAGGAGGTGCCGAAATGAAATTACATGAGTTAAAACCGGCAGAAGGTTCACGTAAAGAACGCAATCGTGTTGGACGTGGTGTTGCGACAGGTAACGGTAAAACAAGTGGTCGCGGACACAAAGGTCAAAAAGCTCGTTCAGGCGGTGGTGTAAGACCAGGATTTGAAGGTGGTCAATTACCATTATTCCGTCGTTTACCAAAACGTGGTTTTACTAACATAAATCGTAAAGAATATGCTATTGTTAACTTAGACCAACTTAATAAATTTGAAGATGGTACTGAAGTAACTCCAGCTTTATTAGTAGAATCTGGTGTTGTTAAGAATGAAAAATCTGGTATCAAAATACTAGGTAATGGTTCACTTGATAAGAAATTGACAGTGAAAGCTCATAAATTCTCAGCTTCAGCAGCAGAAGCTATTGATGCTAAAGGTGGAGCACACGAGGTGATCTAATGATTCAAACCCTTGTGAACTTCTTTAGAACAAAAGAGGTTCGTAACAAGATTTTCTTCACACTAGCAATGTTAGTAATTTTTAAAATAGGGACTTATATACCAGCTCCAGGAGTAAATCCTGCAGCTTTTGATAATCCCCAAGGTTCTCAAGGTGCCACTGAGTTATTAAATACTTTTGGTGGCGGAGCCTTGAAACGATTTTCTATTTTTGCAATGGGTATTGTACCCTACATCACTGCATCAATCGTAATGCAATTATTACAAATGGATATTGTCCCTAAATTCTCAGAATGGGCAAAACAAGGTGAAGTAGGTAGAAGAAAGTTAAATAACGTTACTCGTTATTTAGCAATTTCTTTAGCATTTATCCAATCTATAGGTATGGCATTCCAATTTAATAATTATCTCAAAGGTGCGCTGATTATCAATCAGTCAATTATGAGTTATTTATTAATAGCACTAGTTTTGACAGCAGGAACTGCTTTCTTAATATGGCTTGGTGATCAAATCACTCAGTTCGGTGTTGGTAATGGTATTTCTATTATCATATTTGCGGGTATTTTATCAACGTTGCCAGCCAGTCTAATTCAATTTGGACAAACTGCGTTCGTTGGGCAAGAAGATACATCATTAGCATGGTTGAAAGTATTAGGACTTTTAGTGTCACTGATACTATTAACTGTAGGTGCTATTTATGTACTTGAAGCCGTTCGTAAAATTCCGATTCAATATGCTAAGAAACAAACTGCTCAAAGATTAGGTTCACAGGCAACTTATCTACCTTTAAAAGTGAACTCAGCCGGTGTTATTCCTGTAATCTTTGCAATGGCGTTCTTCTTACTGCCTAGAACATTAACGTTGTTCTATCCAGATAAAGAATGGGCACAAAACATTGCGAATGCTGCAAATCCTTCAAGTAATGTTGGTATGGTTGTATATATTGTACTAATTATACTATTCACATACTTCTATGCATTTGTACAAGTTAATCCGGAAAAAATGGCTGATAACCTTAAGAAACAAGGTAGCTATGTTCCAGGTATTAGACCTGGTGAACAAACCAAAAAATATATTACTAAAGTTTTATATCGTTTAACTTTTGTAGGTTCTATCTTCTTAGCCGTTATTTCAATTCTACCGATATTAGCAACTAAGTTTATGGGATTACCACAATCAATTCAGATTGGTGGTACAAGTTTACTTATCGTTATTGGTGTAGCGATTGAAACAATGAAATCTTTAGAAGCTCAAGTATCTCAAAAAGAATATAAAGGCTTTGGTGGTAGATAATTTTAGGAGGGCACTTATGAATATCATTTTGATGGGTTTACCTGGCGCAGGTAAAGGAACTCAAGCAAGTGAAATTGTCAAGAAATTCCCAATACCCCACATTTCAACTGGTGACATGTTCAGAAAAGCTATAAAAGAAGAAACTGAATTAGGTAAAGAAGCTAAGTCTTATATGGACCGTGGCGAATTAGTTCCTGATGAAGTGACTGTAGGTATCGTTAAGGAAAGAATTTCTGAAGACGATGCAAAAAAAGGCTTTTTATTAGATGGCTTCCCAAGAACAATCGAGCAAGCTGAGGCATTAAATAATATTATGTCTGAGCTTGACAGAAACATTGATGCTGTCATCAATATCGAAGTTCCGGAAGAAGAATTAATGAACCGTCTTACAGGTCGTCGAATCTGTGAGTCATGTGGTACAACGTATCATCTTGTATTTAATCCTCCGAAGGTCGAAGGTATTTGTGATATCGATGGTGGTAAATTGTATCAACGAGAAGATGATAATCCTGAAACGGTAGCTAATCGTTTGAGTGTTAATATTAAACAATCTAAGCCTATTTTAGATTTCTATGATCAAAAAGATGTATTGAAAAATATTGATGGTTCAAAAGATATTAGCGACGTTACCAAAGATGTCATTGATATTTTAGATCATTTGTAATAGATCAACTTTTAGCGGTCTATTTTAAGTGAGGCATGATTTAATCATATTAGATAGATGAGAGTGGCAATTAACGATAATTAATTCCCGTAATTTTTGTTTAACTTATAAAATTAATCACTGATAGATTCGTAACAATAAAGTTGTCTATTGACGATTACCTTACTATTGCAAAAAGGGGGAAGTTAATCAATGGCTAAACAAGATGTAATTGAATTAGAAGGTACTGTATTAGATACTTTACCGAACGCAATGTTTAAAGTAGAATTAGAAAATGGTCATGAGATTTTAGCTCACGTAAGTGGTAAAATCAGAATGAATTACATTCGTATTCTACCTGGCGACAAAGTAACTGTTGAGATGTCTCCGTACGATTTAACACGCGGAAGAATTACTTATCGTTATAAATAATCGTCACTCCATAATATAGGGAGGTATAAAAATGAAAGTAAGACCATCAGTAAAACCTATTTGCGAAAAATGTAAAGTCATTAAACGTAAAGGTAAAGTAATGGTAATTTGTGAAAATCCAAAACACAAACAAAGACAAGGTTAATAAAAGAGAGGTGTAAATTAATATGGCACGTATTGCAGGAGTAGATATTCCACGTGAAAAACGCGTAGTTATCTCATTAACTTATATATACGGTATCGGTACGTCAACTGCTCAAAAAATTCTTGAAGAAGCTAACGTATCAGCTGATACTCGTGTGAAAGATTTAACTGATGACGAATTAGGTCGCATCCGTGAAGTTGTAGACGGTTATAAAGTCGAAGGTGACTTACGTCGTGAAACTAACTTAAATATCAAACGTTTAATGGAAATTTCATCATACCGTGGTATCCGTCACCGTCGTGGTTTACCAGTTCGTGGTCAAAAAACGAAAAACAACGCGCGTACTCGTAAAGGACCAGTTAAAACGGTAGCTAACAAGAAAAAATAATAGGTAAAGGAGGCAAATTTTAAATGGCACGTAAACAAGTATCTCGTAAACGTAGAGTGAAAAAGAATATTGAAAATGGTGTAGCACACATCCGTTCAACATTCAACAACACTATTGTAACTATCACTGATGAGTTCGGTAATGCTTTATCATGGTCATCAGCTGGTGCATTAGGATTCAAAGGATCTAAAAAATCAACACCATTTGCAGCACAAATGGCTTCTGAAACTGCATCTAAATCAGCTATGGAGCATGGTTTAAAAACAGTTGAAGTAACAGTTAAAGGACCTGGTCCAGGTCGTGAATCAGCTATTCGTGCATTACAATCTGCAGGTTTAGAAGTAACTGCGATCAGAGACGTTACTCCAGTACCTCATAACGGTTGTCGTCCACCAAAACGTCGTCGTGTATAATTTATGATGGTATTGTTACAGGTCACTGAGCAAACATTTTAAATTAAGTCGACGTATATAAGGAGGATATTTAAATGATAGAAATCGAAAAACCTAGAATTGAGACAATTGAAATTAGTGAAGATGCTAAATTCGGTAAGTTCGTTGTTGAACCACTAGAACGTGGCTACGGTACTACACTAGGAAACTCCTTACGTCGTATCCTACTATCTTCATTACCAGGTGCAGCCGTTAAGTATATTGAAATTGAGGGAGTTTTACATGAATTCTCAGCAGTAGACAATGTAGTTGAAGATGTTTCTACAATTATTATGAACATTAAACAATTAGCATTGAAAATTTACTCTGAAGAAGATAAAACTTTAGAAATTGATGTACGTGATGAAGGCGAAGTAACAGCAAGCGACATTACACATGATAGTGATGTTGAAATTTTAAACCCAGAGCTTAAAATTGCAACAGTATCTAAAGGTGGTCACTTAAAAATTCGTCTAGTTGCTAACAAGGGTAGAGGTTACGCATTAGCAGAACAAAATAATACTAGTGATTTACCAATTGGTGTAATCCCTGTTGATTCATTGTATTCACCTGTTGAACGTGTGAACTATACTGTTGAAAATACACGTGTAGGTCAAAGCAGTGATTTTGATAAATTAACATTGGATGTTTGGACTAATGGTTCAATCACACCACAAGAATCAGTTTCATTAGCAGCAAAAATAATGACTGAACACTTGAATATCTTCGTTGGTCTTACTGATGAAGCGCAAAACGCTGAAATCATGATTGAAAAAGAAGAAGATCAAAAAGAAAAAGTATTAGAAATGTCTATTGAAGAATTAGACTTATCTGTACGTTCATATAACTGCTTAAAACGCGCAGGAATCAATTCTGTTCAAGAGTTAGCTGACAAATCTGAAGCTGACATGATGAAAGTGCGTAATTTAGGTCGTAAATCTTTAGAAGAAGTTAAATACAAATTAGAAGATTTAGGATTAGGATTAAGAAAAGAAGATTGATAAAGGAGGTTAACTCATGGGTTACAGAAAATTAGGTCGTACTTCTGATCAACGTAAAGCTATGTTACGTGACTTAGCTACATCACTTATTATTAGTGAACGTATTGAAACTACAGAAGCTCGTGCAAAAGAAGTTCGCAGTGTTGTTGAGAAATTAATCACTTTAGGTAAAAAAGGAGATTTAGCTTCTCGTCGTAATGCAGCTAAAACTTTACGTAATGTTGAAATCTTAAACGAAGATGAAACTACACAAACTGCACTTCAAAAATTATTTGGTGAAATCGCAGAGCGTTACACAGAACGTCAAGGTGGTTACACTCGTATCCTTAAACAAGGCCCTCGTCGCGGTGACGGTGCTGAATCAGTAATTATCGAATTAGTATAAGAATTTATATAAATACACTAACTACTTTTATATAAAGCAAATGAGTGCAACGATAATGTTTGCCACATACAAATATTGTCTAGCTCAGAGTACCCCATCAACTAAATAAAGATTTAAAGCGTGAACTCAACAAACTTATGATGGGGTGCGCGCTTTTTTATTGAATAAGATATCGGACTTATGAACAGAAATGTTTTTAAGTCCGATTTCTTTATATCTACTTTTTTGAGTGCGAATCTAAAAATATGATCAAGCTAGTTTGATTAATTTCACTAGAACTGTATGAAGTGAAAGTATTATCGTTGAATCAAACGCGGCCAACCCTATGTTAGTAAATCATTTATTTTATTAACGTTTATACATAATTGTTAGAGAGGGATAAATGTCCTTATCATTAGTTGTTAAACAACACTTTAAAGACTAGAAATGAGTCAGAAAATACTAGTAATATATAGAGAACCCAGTCAATGTCATATACAGCGATTTATAAATATTGTAAAATATGATAGATACACGAATCGTAAAGGAGAGAGACAAGTGGAGGATAAGAATTCAGTTATTGTATTTAAAAATGTTTCATTTCAATATCAAAGTGATGCATCCTTCACATTGAAAGATGTTTCTTTTAGTATACCTAAAGGTCAGTGGACATCTATTGTTGGTCATAACGGTTCTGGAAAATCTACAATTGCCAAGTTAATGATTGGCATAGAGAAAGTTAAATCTGGAGAAATTTTTTATAATAATCAAACTATAACAGATGATAATTTTGAAAAGTTAAGAAAAGACATAGGAATAGTATTCCAGAATCCGGATAATCAATTTGTTGGTTCAATTGTAAAATACGATGTGGCATTTGGACTCGAAAATCATGCGGTTCCACATGACGAAATGCATAGAAGAGTCGGCGAAGCACTTAAACAAGTTGATATGTTAGAACGTGCAGATTATGAACCTAATGCATTATCGGGGGGACAGAAGCAGCGTGTGGCTATAGCAAGTGTATTAGCACTTAACCCCTCTGTCATTATATTAGATGAGGCGACTTCTATGTTAGATCCTGATGCACGTCAAAATTTATTGGATTTAGTGAGAAAAGTTAAATCAGAACATAATATTACAATCATTTCTATTACGCATGATTTATCTGAGGCGATGGAAGCAGATCATGTTATCGTTATGAATAAAGGGACTGTCTATAAAGAAGGCACAGCGATTGAAATTTTCGACCATGCAGAAGAGTTAACAACAATAGGTCTAGATTTGCCATTCCCAATCAAAATAAATCAAATGCTGGGATACCAAACATCATTCTTAACTTATGAAGGGCTGGTGGATCAACTATGACTATACGCTTTGACAATGTAAGTTATACCTATCAAAAAGGGACACCATACCAGCATCAAGCTATTCATGATGTTAATACAGAATTTGAACAAGGTAAATATTACGCCATCGTTGGACAAACGGGTAGTGGTAAATCAACATTGATACAAAATATTAATGCACTGTTAAAGCCAACTACTGGGACAGTTACAGTTGATGACATTACTATTACACATAAGACCAAAGATAAATATATTAGACCTGTAAGAAAAAGAATTGGAATGGTATTTCAATTTCCCGAATCTCAATTATTTGAGGACACAGTAGAGCGTGAAATGATATTTGGACCTAAAAACTTTAAAATGAATTTAGATGAAGCCAAAAACTATGCCCATCGTCTGTTGATGGATTTAGGCTTTTCAAGAGATGTAATGTCACAATCACCATTTCAAATGTCAGGTGGACAAATGCGTAAAATAGCGATTGTATCGATATTGGCAATGAATCCTGATATTATCGTGGTTGATGAACCCACAGCAGGACTTGATCCACAAAGTAAACGACAAGTAATGCGATTACTAAAGTCATTACAAACAGATGAAAATAAGGCAATTATCCTAATTTCACATGATATGAATGAAGTCGCGCGTTATGCAGATGAAGTCATCGTTATGAAAGAAGGTAGTATAGTGTCGCAAACATCACCAAAAGAGCTCTTCAAAGATAAAAAAAAATTGGCGGATTGGCATATTGGTTTGCCAGAAATTGTTCAGTTACAATATGACTTTGAACAAAAATATCAAACAAAATTAAAAGATATTGCCTTAACTGAAGAAGCATTTGTAAGCTTGTATAAGGAGTGGCAACATGAAAAATAAATTGATTATAGGGCGATATTTACCAATTAATTCTTTTGTTCATCATCTTGATCCAAGAGCAAAGTTAATGTTTGTTTTTCTTTTTATTATATTAATATTTTTCTGTCATTCACCATTAACATATCTTTGGGTGTTTGCACTTATCTTATTCATTATGAGATTAGCAAAAATTCAATTATGGTTCCTAATCAAAGGTTTAACACCAATATTTTTCTTTTTAATCTTCACATTAATGATGCATATATTTTTAACTAAAGGTGGATATGTATTAGTTGAATGGCATGGCATCACGATTGAAACTAATGGTATTTTAGAAGGGCTTTATATATCATTGCGTTTAATTGGGATTGTGATGATTGCAACAATTATGACACTATCTACAAGTCCAATTGATTTAACAGATGCGTTTGAAAGATTACTTGCACCACTAAAGATGTTTAAATTACCAGTTCATCAATTAAGTATGATAATGTCCATTGCGTTACGATTCATCCCGACGTTAATGGATGAGTTAGATAAAATTATTTTGGCACAAAAGTCGCGTGGTTCTGAAATAAGTTCAGGGAACATTGCAACACGTATTAAATCATTTATTCCACTACTAGTGCCACTATTCATCTCAGCTTTCCAACGCGCCGAAGAATTAGCGGTCGCAATGGAAGTTAGGGGTTATGATGCCAATGTTAAGAGAACGAGCTACAGACAGCTTAAATGGCAATTGAGAGATACGTTATCTTTAATCATGATTATCCCAATTGCTATTATTTTATTCGTATTAAAATATTCAGGAGTGTAAATTCATGCGTATATTAGTAGAAATTGCGTATCAAGGAAATAATTTTCTAGGTTTTCAAATTCAACAAAATGGTCGAACGGTACAGCAACAATTTGAAAA
Organism: Staphylococcus sp. EG-SA-18; assembly: GCF_017151825.1. Classification (NCBI taxonomy): domain Bacteria; kingdom Bacillati; phylum Bacillota; class Bacilli; order Caryophanales; family Staphylococcaceae; genus Staphylococcus; species Staphylococcus sp. EG-SA-18. Next base: position 11,492 of record NZ_JACYVY010000004.1, on the reverse strand, counting down.
GCTATTACAACGCATGCATAAAAGACATGTGAGAATCCATCCTTCAAGTAGGACTGATAGAGGTGTACATGCGATACAGCAATACTTTCATTTCGACACAGAGCTGAATATACCTATGTCACAATGGCAATATGCAATGAACCGAACGTTACCTGATGATATTTATGTCAACAATGTAGTTACAGTCGATGACGATTTTCATTGTCGTTACGATTGTGTAGGTAAACGCTATCGATATAAAGTATATCAAGCACAACACCGCGATCCATTTCAAAGTGGTTTGAAAACATTTATTCCTGAAACGTTGGATTTAGATAAAATGAACAGAGCGGCACAACAATTCATAGGTACACATGATTTTACGGGATTTTGTTCGCAAAAAACTGAAGTAGAAAGCAAGGTTAGAACATTATACCAAAGTGAAATTGTAAAGACAGATGATGGCTTTGATTATATTGTCACTGGATCTGGATTTTTATATAACATGGTGCGTGTCTTAGTTGCATTTTTAATAGAAGTTGGAAAAGGACGACATGAAATTTCTGATGTGCCGAAGCTACTTGAATCAAAGAATCGTAAGAATGTTCCTTTCACTGCAACGGCTGAAGGATTATATTTAGAGAAGATTTATTTAGATGAAAATGAGTTATTAAAAGACTTTGGCAACGATATCAAAATACATCGTAAAAAATCATTACAAAATGACTGATTGCCATTGACAAAAAGCTTGTGAAATTATAAGATTATTAACGGTATTGTTTTATATCCACCCCACGATAAGCCCCGGAAACTTATTGTGTTACAAGATATATAAGCAGAAACGAACAACAGTTAACAAAATAAATGAAATTAAACGTTTTAAAAATGAAACAAATGAAATCATCTATTAGGTTATGAAACTGTTTATAGCTTGAATAGAAGCATTTATTTTTTAGGAGGACAATTATTATGCGTCAAACATTTATGGCAAATGAATCAAACATTGAGCGCAAATGGTATGTTATCGATGCTGAAGGCCAAACATTAGGTCGTTTATCATCAGAAGTAGCATCTATCTTACGCGGTAAAAATAAAGTAACTTACACACCACACGTTGATACTGGTGATTATGTAATCGTTATTAATGCATCAAAAATCGAATTTACTGGTAACAAAGAAACTGACAAAGTTTACTACCGTCACTCAAATCACCCAGGTGGTATCAAATCAATCACTGCTGGTGAATTAAGAAGAACTAACCCAGAACGTTTAATTGAAAACTCAATTAAAGGTATGTTACCAAGCACTCGTTTAGGCGAAAAACAAGGTAAAAAATTATTTGTATATGGTGGCGCTGAACATCCACACGCTGCACAACAACCAGAAAACTACGAATTACGTGGTTAATTAGAAGGAGGAAATGACTTTGGCACAAGTTGAATATAGAGGCACAGGCCGTCGTAAAAACTCAGTAGCACGTGTACGTTTAGTACCAGGTGAAGGTAACATCACAGTTAATAACCGTGACGTACGCGAATACTTACCATTCGAATCATTAATTTTAGACTTAAACCAACCATTTGATGTAACTGAAACTAAAGGTAACTATGATGTTTTAGTTAACGTTCATGGTGGTGGTTTCACTGGACAAGCTCAAGCTATCCGTCACGGAATCGCTCGTGCATTATTAGAAGCAGATCCTGAATACAGAGGTTCTTTAAAACGCGCTGGATTACTTACTCGTGACCCACGTATGAAAGAACGTAAAAAACCAGGTCTTAAAGCAGCTCGTCGTTCACCTCAATTCTCAAAACGTTAATTGTCGGACGATATATACAAAACACCTCGAAGTTATGTCGAGGTGTTTTTTTACGTTTGTGTGGGGAATATGGAACGTGTAGAGTATAATGAATTTTCCTTTATTTAATGTCTCAGGAATAGAATAAATTCAACTATGTATTAGTGATTTGCACGTATGATTTGTACATGCTTAAACAATCAAAAGTGTCCATTATTAAATTATCATTTAGCTTGCGGAGGCCGTATGATAACCGGACGATTGTGTTCTAATCATAGAGGCTCAATGGAAGAACTACGGGACGAAAACCAGACGATAACTCAAGAACCATGATTTAAGAGTATTATCAAAATAAGGAGTGACTTAATTGAAAGATTTTATATTTTGGAAGAAAGCTTTTATTCCTGTTTATTTTATTGTTGCGATGCTGGTGTTTCTACTTTTTAGGTTTTATATTAAAACAGACAACTTTTCTATGTATTTAATGATTATCTTCTTAATTTGTTTAGGAACTGCATCTATCATTTATAACTATAAAAACAATCGATAAATATAAGTATGAAATGTATAAGTCACAGTTAGATCTAAGTCTTGCTGTGGCTTTTTTTATCGAAATGACAATTTTAAATCGCCAAAAACAACATTTTCAGTCCGCCATAAAACAACAATTTCAAATCGCCATTGACTAAACACGACATCCAAAAATTATTGTAACAATTCTTCACATCAATCAATCCTCCATCACTCATAATCACTCCCTACAAAATCTACTCATGCATTTTTGGAATACTTAGTATTACAAATAACGATTTTTATTCATCTTACAAAGGTTATATAATGTAATGAAGGCAATTTTTATGTATTGCAAATCTAATCGTACATGTAAAATTTTGATAAACATCATTAATTTTGCGTAACTATCATTAGATTACAAATCACAATGTAATTACATGTAATACACATCTATACATCACATTTGAAGGGAAATGAATATAAATGACTGATAAAAAGTACACTGCAGCCGATATGGTTATTGATACTTTGAAAAATAATGGGGTAGAATATGTTTTTGGTATTCCGGGTGCAAAGATTGACTATCTATTTAATGCTTTAATTGATGATGGTCCTGAACTTATTGTCACGCGTCATGAACAAAACGCCGCAATGATGGCGCAAGGTATTGGAAGATTAACAGGCAAACCGGGTGTAGTACTTGTTACAAGTGGGCCTGGTGTAAGTAATTTAACGACTGGACTATTAACAGCTACATCTGAAGGGGATCCTGTCTTAGCGTTAGGCGGCCAAGTGAAACGTAATGATTTATTACGATTAACGCATCAAAGTATTGATAATGCTGCTTTATTAAAATATTCATCAAAATATAGTGAAGAAGTACAAGATCCTGAATCATTATCAGAAGTTATGACAAATGCAATTCGAATTGCTACTTCAGGGAAAAATGGCGCAAGTTTTATTAGTATTCCGCAAGATGTGATTTCTTCACCAGTTGAATCTAAGGCGATATCACTTTGTCAAAAACCAAATTTAGGTGTACCAAGTGAACAGGATATTAATGATGTCATTGAAGCGATTAAAAATGCATCATTTCCGGTTTTACTAGCTGGAATGAGAAGTTCAAGTGCAGACGAAACGAATGCCATTCGCAAATTAGTAGAGCGTACCAATTTACCCGTTGTAGAAACATTCCAAGGTGCGGGTGTGATTAGTCGTGAATTAGAAAATCATTTCTTTGGCCGAGTGGGTTTATTCCGTAATCAAGTTGGTGATGAATTATTACGTAAAAGTGATTTAGTTGTTACAATCGGTTATGATCCTATAGAATATGAGGCTAGTAACTGGAATAAAGAATTAGATACGCAAATAATCAATATTGACGAAGTTCAAGCTGAAATTACTAATTATATGCAACCGAAAAAAGAGTTGATTGGTAATATTGCTAAAACGATTGAAATGATTTCTGACAAAGTAGATGAACCATTTATAAATCAACAACATTTGGATGAATTAGAACAGTTAAGAGCGCATATTGATGAAGAAACTGGTATTAAAGCGACGCATGAAGAAGGCATCTTACACCCAGTTGAAATTATAGAATCTATGCAAAAGGTATTAACTGATGAAACAACAGTGACAGTTGATGTTGGTAGTCACTATATTTGGATGGCACGTAATTTCAGAAGTTACAATCCAAGACATTTATTATTTAGTAACGGTATGCAAACGCTTGGTGTAGCATTACCGTGGGCAATTTCAGCTGCACTTGTACGCCCTAATACGCAAGTTGTATCCGTTGCTGGCGATGGAGGCTTTTTATTTTCATCACAAGATTTAGAAACGGCCGTACGTAAAAATCTAAACATTATCCAACTTATTTGGAATGATGGAAAATATAATATGGTTGAATTCCAAGAAGAAATGAAATATAAACGTTCATCAGGCGTAGACTTCGGTCCTGTAGATTTCGTAAAATATGCTGAATCATTTGGCGCAAAAGGTTTACGAGTTACTAATCAAGAAGAATTAGAAGCGGCAATTAAAGAGGGGTATGAAACAGATGGCCCAGTATTAATTGATATACCTGTAAACTACAAAGATAATATCAAACTTTCAACAAATATGTTACCTGACGTATTTAACTAAAACAAAGATAAATGTTAATGAGGAGTGGGAAATTTTATGGCTAGTGTTTTATATCAACATGGTACATTAGGCACATTAATGGCAGGATTATTAAAAGGAACTGCATCAATAAATGAATTATTGCAACATGGTGACCTAGGTATCGCTACACTAACAGGTTCAAATGGTGAGGTCATCTTTTTAGATGGAAAAGCTTACCATGCAAATGAACATAAAGAATTTGTAGAATTAAAAGGTGATGAGTTAACACCATATGCAACTGTAACTAAATTCGTAGCAGATACAAGCTATGAAACGAAAGATAAATCTTCTGAAGCAGTTTTTGCAGAAATTAAGGAAAAGATGTTGAGTGAAAATTTATTTTCTGCAGTAAAAATTTCAGGCTTATTTAAAAAAATGCATGTACGTATGATGCCGGCACAAGAGCCACCTTATACACGTTTAATCGATTCAGCTAGAAGACAACCTGAGCAAACTGAAACATACGTCAAAGGTTCAGTCGTTGGGTTCTTTACACCAGAACTATTCCATGGTATCGGATCAGCAGGATTCCATGTACACTTTGCAAATGATGATCGTAATTTTGGTGGACATGTCTTAGATTTTGAAGTAGAAGATGTTAAGGTAGAAATCCAAAATATAGAAACATTTGAACAGCATTTTCCAATTCAAGATGAAGATTTCATAAATGCAAATATTGACTATAAAGATATTGCGGACGAAATTAGAGAAGCTGAATAATGAATGCGGAAATGTAATGACGGTTTATGAAAATTGACTTCAAAATGCGTTATTTGGAAATGGTAGTTTTTTTATATGATTAAGCAAGACTACAATAGAACAAATATATTTATAATTACGTCTAAGTAATAAAATAAATCCCTTCACTATTAGCGGTAGTGAGGGGATTTATTTAGGTTCCAGATATTTGAGATTTGCTGTTATGTTTAGATAATAAATTGAGGAAGACATTAATATAGAATTTACTTTAGTATAGGCCAATCTAATCTATTGTCAGTAGAAGCAATCAATAATAAATTACAAGTTCGATCATTCATTTCATACTAAAAAGACAAACGCAATTTTTCAGCGTTTGCCTCATGTAATTATTCTTCATTTTCAAATTATTATTTAACTACAATTTGTATCTGTTTGATTGTACTTGGATCAATTGAATTTTTAGCGTCGTCATTTTTCTTTAGATTCACTACTTTTTTATTACCATCATTCAAAGTAAGTGTATAAGTTGCAGTTTGCGCATTATTAATTTTTTCTGTTGTAACACCACGTTGTGAAGCTAATTCATTTTTTACTTTACTGTCAATTTCTTGATAAAGTACCTTTTTATTTTCTGGAAAAACAAAGTAAGTTCGATGTAATGCAGTAATACCATCTACTGAGATCGTGTAAGGTACAGTGTGTTTCCCATCCATTGTCAATTCCTTATAACCGTTATTACTATCTGCAGATGCTTCATGACTCGGTAAAGCTGCACCTACTGTTGATAATAATCCCAATGCTAAAGTGGCAGTAACAAATGATTTTAGTTTCATAACTCAATCTCCTTTTTGTTTTGTAGGATATTACACTATTTGTATAACACGTTTCATAAAGTTTAAAACATACTTTTTGATTTTTTTATATTTTTGATTTTTAGTAATAGTTTTTAACGAGGGATATGACTCGTGTATTTTGAAAAAAGAAATATAATAAACCATCATGTTACTATAATTTTAAATCATTAATTATCATCTTTATTTAATGTTTGTTGTAATTCAAAGCGCACGCCGGATTCATTAGAAGTCGACGTATTTTTGTTTGTAATAGAGTATCCAGTCATTGAAATTTTAGATTCAATATCTGAAGCGGTATTTGTAGATTCGGGATTATAGAAGCTACATTCATAAGTTTTATCATCTTTCTTTTTAAGTATAAACATACCTTTTGCTTTAACTTCGACTTTAGTGTTGTTAATGATAAAAGTTTGAGTGCTATCGCTGTAATTAACACCAGCCCAAACCGATTCATTATCTTTCACAACGTGGAAGTCATCATCTTGTTTAACGACAGTTACTTTATCTTTTTTTGTATTAAAGTCATCTTTAGATAAGCCTGGATACAACACATATGCATATTTACTATCTGTATTAGAATGCTTTTGAGTTACTTCATAATATTGATTAGTTTTACTGTCTTGCTTTTGACTTTTATTTATATCACTCCACTTACCAGTATGACTTTCTTTTTTTACAGTTATTTTCGATTCGTTTAAAAAATGATAGCCTATATTGTTTTTAGGTTTATTGGTTGACTCTAAAAAGACGGAATTGGTTCCCTGATTATCGGAAGCGGTTGTTTGTTTATCGTCTGTATATAACGTATACCCATTCGCTTTGCGATTTTCAATCGTTGTAACTGGATTCTTTGATGAATCAGTACTTTTAATGCCAGTTCCTAAGAAGACAATTTTATCGTTTAATATGAAATATGATTTTTTGGCAGTTAAAGTTTTGTCCTGATTTTCAAAATCCATTCCGATACTAGCATGTTGGTCATCGAATTTTGTTCCGCCTACAAAAGTTTTACTCGACTTTTTAACATCCGTACCTTTAGGTTCTTCATTTTCTAAAGTTGTTGTACCTGCTAAACGTTTCATATCAGCTGTCGCCCAGAAGTTATCACGGTAGTGTTTCACATCGCTATTGTATAAATAAGACATTCCAGCACCAGTGTGCCAACCTTTTAAGTTCTCTCCGTTGATACTTTCGTAACGTGCGACGTTTTTCGACGTCATACTTAAACCAAATGCAAAGTCTAAGTCTTTATTGTGATAGGTGACACGATCCATGTCATTATATATTTTAAGTTGTTGTGTTAAACCGTTAGTAGAAATAGTGCTGTCTTCCATTAAAGACTTCATTTTGCTTATATCCGAATAAGAGCTTAATGTATCATTTTGGCCGTAACTTGAATCAGATTTAACAGAAGTTTTAACGATTTGCTTATACTTAGCTTTTGTTGAATCATCCATGGCATCACTCAATCTCAACAATGATTTCATTACAGTCGCTGACGCTGTATGACTCGTTTCATTTTCACGACTGATAGCTCTACCTCTTGATAAATCCATCATTTCACCTTTATAAATGAGTGGCATAAATCCGTCGTCAATCCATGACTTTAAGGTTGTATCATTTTGGGTTTTATCATTAAAAGGTGTTTCTTTTATCATCGGCATCATTTGAGAAATCCCCTCTAAGAGTACAACGCCATAAGCACCAGTGTATGGGACGTCTTGATGATCAATATAAGAGCCGTCTTTATAGAATCCATTACGTTCTTTACCAGTTGCATTACTTTGAACGTAAGTGAAGACTTTATTAAATGCATCTATTGAATTTTTAGTTATATCTTTATCTTCTTCGATAATACTTTCTAAAAGTTTTACTTTAGCAATGTCTACTAAATTTCCCCCTTTAGCTTGTTCAGGTTGTCCTACTGATGATAATATTTTGTCACTTTCTGGGGCGAAAGTTTTGATAGGGGCAGTGTATTTTTTCTTTTCGTCATTTGAAAATTGATCATTCAGCAATATAAGGGTATTTGTTAATGCTCTAGGTGTTCCAATTTCATAATCCCACCAATTTAAATTGGTATTTCTAGAAGTTTTATTTTTAAAGTTTGAGGTCAAATCAGCAACTTTTTTATCTGGTTCTTTTCCATATGCATTTTTATGCAGCCACTCAAGGGCATCTTTCACTTTCTTCTTGTTTTCATCTATTTTTAACTTAGTATCTTTATGCTTCATCGCTTCTGCGATTTTCTCAATATTACGATAGGTACGAGTCATATCCGCAGACTTCGTATCTAAATCTTTTGAGTTTTCCCACAAGTATTTCCTATCACTTTCAGTTTTCATCTCACTAAGTAATTTCTTTGCCTCATTCTCCGTAGCCTCAAACTTCTTCTTCATTGCGTCATTCTTCTCATCATACTTATCATAACCATAGTTAACGTCCAGCCATGTGTTCCTCAACTTTTCATAATCTGGCGTTTGAACATTCGTATCAGCCACAGCGATTTGATATTTATCAATACTTCTGAATTCACCACCATTCAAAGTAATCACACCAGCCATTAATAACGTAATGGTGGATAATTTTTGCCATTTCTTTATTCTATATGTCATTGACATGTCTCCTTTTTGTGTTGCGCGTGCGCAATGAATATTATGATTAAATAATGATTCAATTTTTCAAAATTCGTTAACGTATACAAATGACTGTCTACTGTCAAACAATCCACAAAGAATGTTGATGCATATAAACAATCGATCACCCAAATTTTCCGCATCACCCAAAAATTGCAACGAAAATAATTTTTAAAAAATTAAATATTATCAATCTTAGTGATTATATCATTTTAAATATTTAAGTTATACAATTTTTAAAGTAATTAAAAACGATGAAATGTAAAATGTTAAAAAAGAGACAAATTTAAATTTGAGTAATAAAATAAGAGGTATTCAAACGAGGATGGTAATATATAAAGCAACATTACTTAAGATGCCACCAACATAACTGAAAGGATAGTCGCAATGAAAACTAAAGAAGTCGTAGCGCTCATGAATATATCTCAAGACACTTTAAGATATTATGAAAAGGTTGGTGTGATTCCACCTGTTAATCGAGATGAAAATGGATATAGAATATATAATGATAGTGATTTAAATTGGATTTATTTAGTGAAAAATTTGCAAAATGCAGGCGTCAGTATTGAATCGCTTATCGAATTTTGCAGGTTAGCGCAGCTTCCTAAAAATGAAAATATTCAAGCACAGCAAAAGCAAATTTTAAATAAGCAACTCGAAGAATTAAATGAAAACTTAAAGACAATTCATGATGCGAGAGATTTACTACAATATAAAATTGATAATTATGATAATCATATTGCTAAAATCAATGCTAGTGATAATCATGATGACAATGTTGAACGTCTTTGGGAGAGAAAGTAAACCTATGGCTTGCTATAGAGTTCGCTCCATGGTTTATAGTGGACTTACAAGATAAAGGAGGTTCATTTTATGAATCATATTGAAATAAGTAAAGATGTAAAGATACCAGTATTAGGCTTCGGAGTATTTCAAATTCCTCAAGAACAAACAGCAGAAGCGGTTAAAGAAGCAATTAAAGCGGGCTATAGACATATTGATACAGCGCAAAGTTATTTAAATGAAACTGAAGTAGGTCAAGGTATTGAAGCTTCAGGTATTGATAGAAGTGAACTATTCATTACGACTAAAGTATGGATTGAAAATGTAAACTATGAAGATACTATCAAATCAATCGAACGATCATTACAACGATTAAATTTAGACTATCTTGATCTAGTGCTTATTCACCAACCTTATAATGATGTATATGGCTCATGGCGTGCATTAGAAGAGTTAAAAGAAAATGGTAAAATTAAAGCAATCGGTGTATCTAACTTCGGCGTTGATCGAATTGTAGATTTAGGTATTCACAATCAAATTCAACCACAAGTGAACCAAATAGAAATTAATCCATTCCATCAACAAGAAGAACAAGTTGCAGCACTTCAACAAGAAAATGTTGTGGTAGAAGCTTGGGCACCATTTGCAGAAGGTAAAAATCAATTATTCCAAAATCAATTGTTGCAGGCCATTGCAGATAAATATAACAAATCAATTGCACAAGTTATTTTACGCTGGTTAGTAGAACGTGACATCGTTGTACTCGCAAAATCAGTGAATCCAGAACGTATGGCTCAAAACTTAGATATATTTGATTTTGAACTTACAGAAGAAGATAAACAACAAATTGCGACATTAGAAGAAAGTAATAGCCAATTTTTCTCACATGCTGATCCAGAGATGATTAAAGCACTTACAAGCAGAGAATTAGATGTTTAATCATAATATAACAAAGTAAATCATTTACATTACGCTAACCTGAACTTGGATGTTAAAGTCTATGTTTCAGGTTATTTTATTACTCTTAAAAGTGAAAGGAGCAAGCAAATAAGTTATTATATATTTTTATATTATGTAATAACGTAACTAAGGTTATAATTAGATAATTAATATGTCTTGGAATTAATTATTTAATAAGTTGTATAGCAGGTGGCGATATGATATATATATACACTTTTCTATTATTACATTAATTACAGGTATCATTATGCATATTACAATGTACTTTGTACCATTTGAATCTCGGAAAATGCCACTATTTATGACGATAATTTTTACAATCTAAAAGCAGTAAAGACTCATAATATAACCAAAAACATTAATAAAAGTTTGTTAAATGATAAGGGGATGAGTATTGGTAAATTTACTCAAAAGGTTTAAGGGAAAAATCCTACCTGGAGAGATCCAAAAACTAAATGGACTATTTCCAAAAATAAAGGGCAATCACATGGTGGTTCTTATTGGAAGTTAATAAATAACAAAGGAAAAAGAATAGCTTCTTTAACTAAAGAAGGAAAAATCTTAAGGGAATAAGGTGTTGTAAATTATGTGCTTTGATATAAATAATTTGGATATAAAAAAGTTGAATTTTAGAAAGGTAAAAAACGCAATTCATTTAAGTTTAAGTGGCGATAAATACCAGTTTTTGGAGGACGGTAAAACTATCAATAATACTTATTTTTTAGCTGTATATGATAATGCAATAAACATTTTTGAAGATTTGTTTTCGCCTTCTGATTCTATAAATTTGGTTCATGTAGTATATGTTTATAGTGAACCTTATAAGAAAACAAATGTTATAAAAAAATTTACATCGTTAACAATAGATGAATTGTATTACTTTAAAGAATATAAAAAGGAGAAGGATGATAATATTTTGTGCGAGGAGTTTTCATATAAGTGTTCCATAAAAGATATAAAATATAAAAAATTATTAAAAGCTATATCCAATCAAGACTTTAAAGGGTTAGTTCCAAATATCAATCAGAATGATAATTATTCTGAAATATATATAATTAACAATACTAAAAACTTAATATATCATTTATATGATGATAGAGG
>NZ_JACYVY010000003.1:1945-81712 GCF_017151825.1 Staphylococcus sp. EG-SA-18 | reverse complement strand
TTCAGTGTAAAATGTACTTGGGTCATGTAAAAGTCCTCCTGGGTATGTTTTTGTCGTTAAAAACATTGTACCGTAAAAGGACTGTTATATGGCCTTTTTACTTTTACACAATTATACGGACTTTATCAGAAAGTGATTTCTATGATTAAAAATAAAATATTAACAGCAACTTTAGCAGTTGGTTTAATAGCCCCTTTAGCCAATCCATTTATAGAAATTTCTAAAGCAGAAAATAAGATAGAAGATATCGGCCAAGGTGCAGAAATCATCAAAAGAACACAAGACATTACTAGCAAACGATTAGCTATAACTCAAAACATTCAATTTGATTTTGTAAAAGATAAAAAATATAACAAAGATGCCCTAGTTGTTAAGATGCAAGGCTTCATCAGCTCTAGAACAACATATTCAGACTTAAAAAAATATCCATATATTAAAAGAATGATATGGCCATTTCAATATAATATCAGTTTGAAAACGAAAGACTCTAATGTTGATTTAATCAATTATCTTCCTAAAAATAAAATTGATTCAGCAGATGTTAGTCAGAAATTAGGCTATAATATCGGCGGAAACTTCCAATCAGCGCCATCAATCGGAGGCAGTGGCTCATTCAACTACTCTAAAACAATTAGTTATAATCAAAAAAACTATGTTACTGAAGTAGAAAGTCAGAACTCTAAAGGTGTTAAATGGGGAGTTAAAGCAAATTCATTCGTTACACCGAATGGTCAAGTATCTGCATATGATCAATACTTATTTGCACAAGACCCAACTGGTCCAGCAGCAAGAGACTATTTCGTCCCAGATAATCAATTACCTCCTTTAATTCAAAGTGGCTTTAATCCATCATTTATTACAACATTGTCACACGAAAGAGGTAAAGGTGATAAAAGCGAGTTTGAAATCACTTACGGCAGAAACATGGATGCTACATATGCTTACGTGACAAGACATCGTTTAGCCGTTGATAGAAAACATGATGCTTTTAAAAACCGAAACGTTACAGTTAAATATGAAGTGAACTGGAAAACACATGAAGTAAAAATTAAAAGCATCACACCTAAGTAAACAGTTCAATCATTTTATAAAATCCTGGGACACTTCATACTTGTCTCAGGATTTTTTAACATATTGAATCAGCCTCATAACATTAAATTAATTTATCGTATATTAAATTTAATAATAACAACTGATTTTTATAAGAACAAAGTATCACACCATAGTAGATACACAAATAATACAAATGAATCCATTTAAGTTGAAAGCTTAAATAAATATTCTCAAGTTAATAAATAATTAACTTTTAGATGGATTCATCAAAAATCGTAAAAAGAACAATTTGTATTTTACAAACATTAATTAAAAATAAAAGCAAGACATTCGTGCAATCGGTTACCTTAAATTGTTTACAACTGTCAACAATACCAAGGTTTTATTAACTATATTTCTCACAAAATTAGCTTTTAGCATTCCAAACAAAAAAGGTTAAATTGAACGGAATTATGGCATTTTTAACTTAATTGTAAAAAAAGTTGATAATGGTCAATTGTTAATGAACAGTTAATTATAATAACATCCAAAATATATTATTATTTAATTAAGTTAAATAAAATTATAGAAAGAAAGTGAAACTTATGCTTAAAAATAAAATATTAGCCACAACTTTATCTGTGAGCTTACTTGCCCCTCTTGCCAATCCGTTATTAGAAAATGCTAAAGCTGCCAACGATACTGAAGACATCGGTAAAGGAAGCGATATAGAAATTATCAAAAGGACAGAAGATAAAACAAGTAATAAATGGGGCGTGACTCAAAATATTCAATTTGATTTTGTGAAGGATAAAAAATATAACAAAGATGCTTTGATATTAAAGATGCAAGGATTCATTAGCTCTAGAACAACATATTACAACTATAAAAAAACTAATCATGTTAAAGCTATGCGATGGCCATTCCAATATAATATTGGTTTAAAAACAAATGATAAATATGTTTCTTTAATTAATTATTTACCTAAAAATAAAATTGAATCTACAAACGTGAGTCAGACATTAGGATACAATATCGGTGGTAATTTCCAATCAGCCCCATCACTCGGTGGTAATGGATCATTTAACTATTCTAAATCGATTAGCTATACACAACAAAATTATGTAAGTGAAGTAGAACAACAAAACTCAAAAAGTGTTTTATGGGGCGTCAAAGCGAATTCATTCGCCACTGAATCAGGTCAAAAATCAGCATTTGATAGCGATTTATTTGTAGGCTACAAACCTCATAGTAAAGATCCTAGAGATTATTTCGTTCCAGACAGTGAGTTACCACCTCTTGTACAAAGTGGATTTAACCCTTCATTTATCGCCACAGTATCTCATGAAAAAGGTTCAAGCGATACAAGCGAATTTGAAATTACTTACGGAAGAAACATGGATGTCACTCATGCCATTAAAAGATCAACGCATTATGGCAACAGTTATTTAGACGGACATAGAGTCCATAATGCATTTGTAAATAGAAACTATACTGTGAAATACGAGGTCAATTGGAAGACTCATGAAATCAAGGTGAAAGGACAGAATTGATATGAAAATGAATAAATTAGTCAAATCATCCGTTGCTACATCTATGGCATTATTATTACTTTCTGGTACTGCTAATGCTGAAGGTAAAATAACACCAGTCAGCGTAAAAAAAGTCGATGACAAAGTTACTTTATACAAAACAACAGCCACAGCAGATTCTGATAAATTTAAAATTTCACAGATTTTAACATTTAATTTCATCAAAGATAAAAGTTATGATAAAGATACTTTAGTACTTAAAGCTACTGGGAATATTAACTCAGGCTTTGTGAAACCTAATCCTAATGACTATGACTTTTCAAAATTATATTGGGGAGCTAAATACAATGTATCTATAAGCTCACAATCTAATGATTCAGTAAACGTCGTTGATTATGCACCAAAAAATCAAAATGAAGAGTTTCAAGTTCAAAATACTTTAGGCTATACATTTGGTGGTGACATTAGTATCTCTAATGGTTTATCTGGTGGACTTAATGGAAATACAGCTTTTTCTGAAACAATTAATTATAAACAAGAAAGTTACAGAACAACATTAAGTCGCAACACAAATTATAAAAATGTTGGCTGGGGAGTTGAAGCACATAAAATTATGAATAATGGTTGGGGACCTTATGGACGAGATAGCTTCCACCCAACATATGGTAATGAACTCTTCTTAGCTGGCAGACAAAGCAGTGCATACGCTGGCCAAAACTTCATAGCGCAACACCAAATGCCATTATTATCTAGAAGTAACTTCAATCCAGAATTTTTAAGCGTACTATCACACAGACAAGATGGCGCTAAAAAATCTAAAATTACAGTAACTTATCAACGTGAAATGGATTTATACCAAATTCGTTGGAATGGCTTCTACTGGGCAGGCGCAAATTATAAAAACTTTAAAACTAGAACATTTAAATCAACATATGAAATTGATTGGGAAAATCACAAAGTGAAATTGTTAGATACAAAAGAAACTGAAAACAATAAATAGCTAGTAAAACACGGTCGCCAACAGTAATTGTGACGACCGTGTTTTGATTTATTATCTTAGTAAGACTGCCATTCTTTTTCTCAATGTGAGATATAAAGGAATAGCTACAATTAAAGTGAATATTACGCCTGGAATCGCGTTTAACAACACTACCCACACAGGTAAATTTAAAATAATAGATAATAGTAGCCTAGATACCAAACTGCCTAATACACTTGCTAAAACTAATGATAGTACATTTATTTTCAATAAATAAACAACTGCAATAGCTATAACTCTAAATATAATAGAAATAATCACATTAATTGGATTAAATACGCCAAATACTAGTAATAATAGGCTAGATAATAATCCACCTAAAAAGTACTTTTTAATTCCAAAGAAAGCTAATATCAATAATGCTGCCGGTGCAGATAATTGAAAATCTAATCCTGGTATAATGGACGGTATTTTCAAAGCTGCCAAAATGGTTAAAATCGCAGCAATGACACTAATTTGAGTAATATCTTTTGATGTCATACTAAAACCCCTATACCCTTTCATAAACAACTTGCTTCGGTGTGCTTTCTAAAAATGATATGTAATGATTTAAATCAATACGATCGTCCACAAATATTATTCTGCCTCCATATCTCGTATTAACTGGTTTAATATCAAATAATCGATGGTAACCAATTTTAGCAGAGGCAAAATAACCTGTCGTATACGTTAAGTCATCTGACACACAAAGTTCTCCTTTGACATAAGGATGCGCATTGATACAACTAGCAATTGCTAAGGCATCAGTCACTCTTTCATTAAGATCACCTTTATTATTTATATCTTCAAACGAAAAATGTGTTGCCCTAATCCCCCTTTGTCCAAATGAATCTAAACGTTTACCAGATATAGCAGATAGAATAATAGCTCCTGTATAAACCGTTTCATTTTTAATATATGTCATCCCTTGATTTAGCGCTTGTTCAGTGACACCACATTCTTGTGTTAAATGTTGGAGATTTGCTTTATCATCCTCAATAATTTGTAATGCTTTTATTTGTTGAATCGGTTCCATGATTTTTTGTATTTTTATATTGAGAAAATCCGGTTGCCCATTTTCATGAAAAAAACCTTTATTATAAAACCTTTGTACCGTCTGTTCTATTTTGTCAAACTCACAAATCGTTTCAGCACCACTAATATGAACATCTTGATTGCTAGAACGCATTTTTATACTATACATGACGATCACCTCAATCTTCTTGATGCAAAATTTCAAACAACCTATCTATATCTTGTTCAGTATGAAAATACGACAATGATATTCTTAACATTGGCTTAGTCACAGTTGGATACCTTAAATAACTTGTAAACACATGATGCTTTAATAATGTTTGATGAATGTTCTCAGCCGCTTCTATGTCATCAAACTCAATAAACTTAATCGGCGAGTTTGAACTATTATAATTAACATTGAGTGCTTTTAACTTTTGGTTAAAATATTTACTCAAACTATTTAATTTAGTGCGTCTATCATCAGCATTTAT
This sequence comes from Staphylococcus sp. EG-SA-18, assembly GCF_017151825.1. Taxonomy (NCBI): domain Bacteria; kingdom Bacillati; phylum Bacillota; class Bacilli; order Caryophanales; family Staphylococcaceae; genus Staphylococcus; species Staphylococcus sp. EG-SA-18. The sequence continues at coordinate 76,622 of NZ_JACYVY010000003.1, read as the reverse complement.
TAACTTTTCAATGTTTCTTTTTATAAAATACAAATTATAAATTGGCAAACTACTTGAGTAGATGAGTGGTCTACCGTGATTAATTAACATATCCTTCACATCATTTGAACTTAAAATCACACCCCCGTATGCACCACATGCTTTAGATAAACTAGAAGTGAGTATATCTACACCTTGATAATTCGAGTAATTCTCTATTCCAAAACTATGTGAAACATCGAGTATCAGTGTTGCGTTATATTTATGCTTTAATGAGACTAATTGACCAATATCCACAACGTCGCCATTCGTTGAAAATGCACTATCAGATATGATTATTTTTGGTATATTTTGATTAGGGTATTTCTCTAACCTTTTTTCTAAATCAGCAATATCTAAATGCTTATATATCACTTTTTCTAAACCACTTAACTTAATACCGTCAATAATACTCGCATGATTTTCTTGATCTGAAAACACGACACAATTTGTATTTTTGAAAATATTAAATAACGCCAAATTAGCATCATAACCACTATTTAAGATAGTACATGCACTATATCCGAGCCAACCTGCTAACATTGTTTCAATTTCTTCATAAGCTGTCGAACTTCCACTAATTAATCTTGAACTTGATAAGTGATAACTATACTTCCGCATAAATCTTTCGAAATCATCCTTATCAAACGCTATTTGACCTAATCCTAAATAATCATTAGATGTATAGTTCGTACATCTCTTATTTTCTACTTCAATATACTGTCTATCTATATACCCTACCGATTTAAGCGACCGATATAACCCTTTCTGTTGTAATAAATCAATTTGCTCTTGAAACATCATTCTTGTTTTCCTTATTTTCACAAGTGTCATAATCAATTTCAAAGCCCAAATCATTAATCATATCGTAGTCTAATTGGTTCGGTTGCCCACCAGTAATTAGATAATCACCGACAAATATTGAATTCGCCGCTTTTAATGCTAATGGCTGTAACGAACGTAAGTTGACCTCTCTTCCTCCAGCAATACGAATTTCTTTCGTAGGATTGATTAATCGGAATAATGCTACGATTCTTAAACATTTCATTGGTGTTAAATCATCCATGCTTCCAAACTTTGTGCCTTTGATTGGATGCAAAAAATTAATCGGAATACTGTCGGCATCCATTTCTTTCAAAGCAAATGCCATATCAACAATATCTTGATTAGATTCTCCCATACCACAAATCACGCCAGAACATGGTGATATATTATTCGCTTTCATTAGTTCTATCGTATCTGTTCTATCTTTATAACTATGCGTTGTCACGACGTTATCATGGTAATTTTCACTTGTATTAATATTGTGGTTATATCTGTCTACACCAGCTGACTTAAGTTTCTTAGCTTGTTCGTCATTCGTTAATCCTAAACATGCACAGATTTTTAGTTGCGGGTGTTGAGATTTAATCGTTCTTACAGTATTACTAATATGATCAACTTCTTTATCGCTCGGTCCTCTACCACTCATAACAATACAATATGTTCCAATATGATTATCATGTGCCACCTTTGCTCCATCGATAATTTGTTCCTCTGGAATTAAAGCATATCGCTGTTTTTGTTTAATATCTCGTGATTGTCCACAGTACCCACAATTCTCAGGACATATACCACTTTTAGCATTTAAAATCATGTTTAATTTTACTTTTTTACCGAAATAATGTTTTCTTAAAATGTACGCCTCATTTAATAAATCTAAGGTATCAATATTAGTATCCTCATAAATTTTCAATACAGTCTCTTTTGTTAATTGTTCCCCTTGTAATATGCGTTTAGCCAAATTCATATTAACACTTCCTATCTAAAATGTTATGTACTGCCTTTTTAAAAATACGTACCATCGTTTTCACTTCTTTATTTGACATACTTAACACTGGCACAAACGTAATGACATTTTCTAAATTTCTAATCATTAGCCCGTTTTCTTTACATTTACGTACAATACGTTCAACTTTTTCAATTTCTAACGGCGTTTTACTATCTTTATCTGTAACTAATTCAACTCCAAACATTAAGCCTCGTCCTCTTACATCACCAACATTTCGATGACGCTTCAGCGCATGCAACTGTTTCTCAAGTGTTGATGATGTCGTTTCAATATGTGACAATAACTTACGTTTTTCATAAAGTCTTATATTTTCTAATGCAACCGTACAAACGATTTGATTCCCGGTGTATGTATGACCATGGAAAAAGGTATTCACACCATGCGAATCACTTAAAAATGCATTGTATATTTTTTGAGATGTCAATGTAGCTGCAAGTGGTAAGTAGCCACCTGTAATCGCCTTACCTAAACACATAATATCCGGTTGAACATCTTCATGATTGCATGCAAACATCTTTCCAGTTCTCCCAAAACCAACTGCTACCTCATCACAAATTAATAAGACATCGTATTTTTTGCACAATTTCTCGACTTCTTTCAAAAAGCCTTTAGGATGAACAAACAAGCCTGTCGCACCTTGAATCAACGGTTCCAATATAAACCCTGCGATTTCATCATTTCTTTCAATTAGAATTTGCTCTATATTCGTTAAAATAGCTGTCATCATTTCATTTTCATTATCGTAATTACTGCGATAGAAAGATGGGCTTTCTACTTGAATATTCTCAAATATTAAGTCTTTAAATATTTTATGAAAGGTCTTGATACCACCAACACTTACCGCACCAATCGTATCCCCATGATAACCGTGATTTAGCGTTATAAACTTGTTTTTCTTGGCATATTTTTCTCTATCAATATTTTTCCAATACTGATATGCCATCTTTATTGCGATTTCAACAGACGCACTGCCTGTATCAGAATAAAATACTTTTCTTAGATTACTTGGCGTGATTTCGATTAATTTTTCCGCAAGTTCTATTGACGGAATATTTGATGATCCTAGCAGCGTAGAATGGGCAATTTTATTGAGTTGCTTTTTAATTACCTTATTCAAGTATTTGTTATTATGACCATGCACATTGACCCACAACGATGCATAACCATCTAAATATTTATTGCCATTCGTATCGTAAAGGTAACTACCCTTTCCTTTTTCAATGATGATTGTTTCTTCTTTGCTATATACACCCATTTGTGTAAATGGATGCCAAACATATTCTGAGTCTTTTTGTTTAAGTTGTTGTGTGTAATTCATTTTTAACTCCTATTAATTGTTTTAAAAATGCTTCTGAGAAATTTTCATACGTGGCATGTTCTTCAAATGTATAGACTGTTTTATTTGTTAATTTTCCAATCGTAATTTGATTGTCTTTTTCAATATAGCTGTCTGTATAGCGATTCATTATTAAAAAATTACTCGCCGATACATTCTGATTAACATAATCTTGGTGAACAATGGCATCGCTAATAGCACCTAATTTTGATGGCAACACACTGATGACACAATCTGCACAATCATTGATTAGATCTTTAGTCATGTAGAAATCATCTGTACCTTCATATATTGGTACGGCAATTCCCCCAGCACCCTCAATTAAGATAAAATCAAATTCCTTATCTAAAACTTTTACCTTATCTAATACACGCTGCTTATTTAGAAAAATTTGATCTGTCATTTTAAATGCAAGGTGTGGTGATACAGGTTGCTTAAAAGTATAAAGTGACGTTATGTCATAGCTTAAATCACATTCATTTTTAAATACTTCTAAATCTGGAAACGTCCCGTCTTGGCGTTCCTCAGTTTGAAATGGTTTAAAAATACAAACTCGATGACCACGTGTTTTCAAAGCATGGTATAAATGCTTTGTAACATAGGTTTTGCCTACATCAGTATTCGTACTTGTAATAAAAATCCTCATAAAAAATAAGCACCTCAATCCGAATGTAAACTTTTATAATTAATAAGTTTACATTTAAGGCGCATGTTTTTCAAGAAAACATGAATTTAAACTTCTCAGTATAACTATAAATTTTGGCAAAATTTTGACCTTGCTATTGAAATGACTAAGACTTCTTAAGGAATTCGGGCAGATATAAACAGCGATTCGATAAAATATGTCAGTTAAAATTAATAATTGCATTATTTCTTAACAAAAAGACATCCTAGCTTTACCATCTTGTGAAACAATCCATTAATTGTAATATTACGTTGAGCGCCTTGTTCATCAATGCTATAATTAGTTACATAATAAATTGAACATCTAAATACACCAAATCCCCTCACTATTGCCCTAGTGAGGGGATTTATTTTGCTGTTGATTATCTATCACCCTTTTTATTTCCAAATTCTGATTCCATATTAAACTATTATTTATAATTTCCAGCCTGCTGATTTACTTTTTATTCTTATAAAGTCTTGATACATTCCTGGTTTTCGAATTAATTCATCATGACTACCTTTTTGAATTATTTCACCTTCATTGAGCACTATAATCTGATCTGCATTTTTAATAGTTTCAAGTTTATGTGCAATTGTAATTACTGTTTTGCCTTTACTTAATTCATTAATTGCCGTTTGAATCAGCTGTTCATTTTCAGGGTCAATACTTGCAGTTGCTTCATCTAAAATAATTATTGGTGCATCTTTTAATATCGCCCTAGCAATAGAAATCCTTTGCTTTTCTCCGCCAGATAAATTACTACCTTTTTCATTTAGCATTGTTTGATATCCCTCAGGTAATGACATGATGAAGTCGTGGCAACATGCTTGCTTCGCTGCACGAATAATTTCTTCTTTCGTTGCACCTGGATTGCCAAACAATATGTTATTTTCAATCGTATCATTAAATAAATACACCTTTTGAAATACTGCACTAATTTTCGACATTAACGTACTTAATGTCATATCTTTAATATCAACACCATCGATGCGAATATTTCCATCATCGATATCATAAAAGCGCAAGAGTAAGTGACATAATGTAGATTTCCCACTTCCTGAAGGTCCAATTATTGCTGTTGATGTTTGTGTAGGTATCTCAAAATTCACATTCTTTATCACTTGTTTATCATCATATGAAAAGTTCACGTTTTGAAAAGCGATATTTTCATTTTTAATCGTCAAATTTTTTCCATTCTCATCCAGTTCTGGAGCATTTTTTATCTTTTCAATATCATCTATCGTCATATCTATCATTTCAAGTACGTGTGCAGCACTATTAATATTTTCAACACTATCAAATATCACAAATGAAAAAATTGAAATCATAATAAGGGTAGGTAAATCAATACTATGATTCATATATAATAAGCATGCAACTAATACAATCATTATTGAAACAACTTTTAAACTAAGTAAATGCAATAAATTGAATGGGATATATTGCATTTCTATTTTTGTATTTATACGTTTACTTTCATTGACTGCTTGGTTAAAACTTTTAAGACTCGTATTTTCTTTCGCGAATGATTTTATTACTTGAATACCACGAATAACCTCCAATACCTTTTCCACTAATTGGTTTTGTACATTATGATACGCTGGCGCATTTTGTCGACTCTTTCTTTCTAATAATTGAATCGCAAAAAATGATAGTAATACGCCAATGCATGCTAATAATGATACTTGCCACGAAACTACAAGTAGAGACAATATGAGTACTGTAATTAATATGTATCCATTAACAACAACGTCCACCATTTTCATAGCAAAGTTTTCTAAAAAGGTTAAATCTGTTGTTACTATTGTTGTTAACTCATTTGAATGATGCGAATTAAAATAACCTAACCTTACATTTTTCAATTTATCCCCTATATCTAAACGTTCTTTCGCACTCATTTCATAAGCGATGCTCTCATGGCTTTTGCTTTTGAAATATGCTGTAATAAATCGTCCAATCACTAATAAAACCATGATAATTACAACATTCAATATATCTTTCATATAAATAGGTTTATGAGATAGCACATTATTAAATATTTTTGCAGCTAAAAAGATAGGTAGCGCAATAAAAATAGCATTTAAAAATGACATGCTAAATCCTAAAATCATTCTTGCTTTATATGGTCTTATCCAGTTTAAAATTTTAAATGTAATTTGAAACATATTTGACCTCCTTTTCTCATTAGTTTAATTATGTCCAGTATTGATTCCCCAATCTTTTGTATGCATGTGCGTATCCCACATTTTCTTATAATTACCGTTTAATTTTAGCAATAAGTGATGTGACCCTTTTTCTAAAATTTGTTGTTTACCTAAAACAATAATTTGATCTGCATGTTGAATCGTAGATAACCGATGTGCAATAACAATCAATGTTTTATCCTGCGTCAACACATTTAATGCTTCTTGAATTTTTTGTTCGTTGTCTGGATCAACGTAAGCAGTCGCTTCATCTAATACAATGATAGGCGCATCTTTTAATATCATTCTTGCAATAGTGACTCGTTGTTTTTCACCACCAGACAATTTATCTCCCACTGTACCAACATTCGTATCATATCCATCTGGCAACTTTTCAATAAATTCATGACATTGTGCTAACTTGGCAGCTTTTTCAACTGCCTCATCCGTAGCTTCTGGATTGCCAAGTTTAATATTTTCTTTAAAAGTAAGATTTAATAAAAAGTTATCTTGTCCAACAAAACCAACTAAATCGTTAAGTTGTTTCGATTCAATATCTTTTATATTTATACCGCCAATCGTAATTTCACCTGAAGTCACATCCCAGTATCGTGATATAAGCTTGGCAATGGTTGACTTACCGCTACCAGATGCCCCGACGATAGCTGTGAAATTATTTTCTGGTACTGTAAATGATAAATGCTTAAAGACCAGATCGTCCTTATCTTTGTTATATGAAAATCCAACATTATTAAAAGCAATTTCATAATGTTGAGGCTTCTTAAATTTTGTTGACAATACTAACTCTTCTAGACTTAATATTTGATTCACTTCAGTTAATGCGTATTGTATAGACTTTAAATGATTTACATAATTAGTAAAATTCTTAATCGGTGCTACTACACCTAAAGATAATACGATGCATAGGAAAAATTCCGCATAGTTTAATTGGTTGATAGATATCAAATACATGCCGACCGGTAAAATCCCTAAAAATGTTGAAGGTAATACACTAGCTCCTAAATTCATATACCCCCATGTATTTTTAAACCAATTCAAAGTGTGAATCTTATAATTATCTACTGCATCTTTATATTTTTTATATGAACTTTGAGATTGATTAAATGTTTTAATCACTTCAATGCCTTCGATAAACTCTACAATCGCGCTATTCATATAATTATTCGATTTCATTTGTTCAGCATATGTCTCATTAAATCCAGACATAACTTTTTTAAAAGCGAAAATTGAAATTGGTATCGTTACTAATAAGGCACTAGCCATACGCCAATCAATGAGCATTATGTATAAAAAGATAGCAGCTGACAAAAGTAAGTTTCCTATAACTTCAGGAATCATATGTGCTAAAGGTAATTCTATTGTTTCAACCTTATCGACAAATATATTTTTTAATTCACCTATTTTCTTAGATTCCACTACGCCTAAAGGGAGACGCATTAATTTTTGAGCTAATTTTTTACGAATTTCAGATAAAATTTCATATGCCGTAATATGTGATAGCATCGTTGACGCTCCAAAACAACACACTTGTGAAATATAAGCGATTAAAGCAATAAAGATATAAACCATAATCGAATTAATCGTATATGCATTGTTAATCATCATTAAAATAATTTTAAAGACTGCCCAATATGGAACTAATCCAGAAAAGACACTGATGATAGACAACAAAATTGATAACATAATTTTCCATTTACTATCAGAAGCAAATCCGCTGAGTATCTTTATCCAATTTGTCTGATTGTTCATCGTATATGTAACTCCTTTCAATTAATAATCTAAATTAAGCCGCTTATATTATTTATTTCACTGGATGATATACATAATATAAATTTGTTATTTGTTAAAAATTAATACTTATTACAAGTACATCATATATTAGTTGATAACGATTATCAATGTCGCGTGGATTTGTGACACATTTCTTTTAAAAATTCACAAGGTTATGGGGCAGAAATGATAAAGAGCCACTAATGATTTATTATGTAGTGGTTCTGGGAGTGGGACAGAAATGATATTTTCACAAAATTTATTTCGTCGTCCCACCCCAACTTGCATTGTCTCTAGAAATTGGGAATCCAATTTCTCTTAGTTGGGACTCCGCCAACTTGCATTGTCTGTAGAAACTGTGGATCCAATTTCTCTATGTTGGGTCCCTGAGTATAGCCTTGTAGAGTCTAGTACATTGATTTGTATCCCAATGTCCCTATAATTGATTATTCGCTTTATCTAATGATCCTATGACTCAACTATTAAATCATTTTTCGAAATACTTAATTCTAATATAATTAAATTCATTTATTGTAATATTACAAAAATACATTGCACACCTTGTTCATCAATGCTATAATTAATTACATAATAAATTGAACATCTAAATACACCAAATCCCCTCACTACTGCCATAGTGAGGGGATTTATTTAGGTGTTGGTTATTTGTCACCTTTTTTATTGTTGCGCGTTCGTAACCAATGTGCAAAAAACGCAACAAGACAGCCGCTTAAAGCTGAAGTCATGATGTCAATTAATAAATTGAACATCCGTCATACACCTCCTCTCTGCGTTAAAGTAACGCCCGAGATGTTAGGCGACCATTATATTATATCATTTATTTATTATATTTCACGCAATATTAAAGTTCGAGTAAAGCGTTTTTTAGTGGTTTACGCTACTTTAATTACTATCTTTTAAAATCCATTTAGATAATACAAATGTGATGGGTATCGTAATCACTAAACCTGCAAATGGCGCAATTTCCGCTGGCAAATTTAGCCAGGATACAAAAACATATAATAAAACTGTTTGTAAGCTTACGTTGACAATCTGCGTAATTGGAAAACTAATGAATTTTCTCCAAGTAGGTTTTACCCTGTAAACAAAATAACAATTCAAATAATACGAAATCACAAAAGCGACTAGAAATCCGGTAATATGACTAATCATATATTCAATGTGTAATAATTTTAACAGCAATAAATAGACAACATAATAATTTAACGTATTAATGCCGCCAACAATGATAAATTTTAAAATTTCAGCATGCGTTTGTGTTAGTTTCATATGTGTAACTCCTCAACATCAAAATATATGCATAACTACGTTCTCGAAATTGCGTGCCAATCCGCTTCACTTCAAATATGTTTATTTCAATCTTTATACCCTTTCACAGCAAATTTAGTCTCTTTCCTCTCATCCTTATACGCCATTATAATGTAACTGATTTATCGCGTGACTCATTAGCACTATAGAGATTACTTTAGTTCACTAGTAATTTTATATACAATAAGAGCGACAACAGTAATGAGAGGATGTCTACTATGCAATTACAAAAAATTGTCATCGCTCCTGACTCATTTAAGGAAAGTATGACCGCACAGCAAGTTGGCAATATTATAAAACAGGCATTTACTAATGTTTATGGGAATACCCTTCATTATGATATCATTCCGATGGCTGATGGTGGTGAAGGTACCACAGATGCTTTAATGCATGCAACAGGTGCCACTAAGTATACAGTCATCGTTAATGACCCTTTAATGCGACCTATTGAAGCATGTTATGCACGCGCAGACGAACAACAAATTGCAATTATTGAAATGGCGGCAGCGTCAGGTTTGGATTTATTAGAAAAAGAGGAACGTAATCCTTTATACACATCATCATATGGTACCGGTGAACTAATTAAAGATGCATTAAATCATGGTGCTAAGACCATTATTTTAGGGATTGGTGGCAGTGCAACAAATGATGGTGGTACAGGTATGCTAAGTGCACTGGGCGTTCAGTTTACTGATGTAAACGGGGACTTATTACAAATGAATGGTGCTAATCTTGCTCACATTGCACAAATCGATATAACCAATCTAGATTCGCGATTAAAAGAGGTGACCTTTAAAGTGGCCTGTGATGTTTCAAATCCTTTATTGGGTGAAAATGGTGCTACCTATATTTATGGTCCTCAAAAAGGCGCTGATGCAAAGATGATACCAAAGTTGGATTTCGCAATGTCGCATTATCATGATAAGATAAAAATGTGCACAGGAAAGTCCGTTAATCAAATACCAGGTTCTGGTGCAGCTGGCGGTATGGGCGCAGCATTATTAGCGTTTTGTGAGACAACTTTAACAAAAGGTATTGATGTCGTCTTTGACATTACAGATTTTCATCAAAGAATTAAAGATGCAGACCTCGTTATTACTGGAGAAGGACGCATGGATTATCAGACCATCTTTGGTAAAACACCCGTAGGCGTTGCGTTAGCTGCAAAACAATATCATATTCCTGTCATCGCGATTTGTGGCAGTCTAGGCGAAAATTATCAACATGTTTACGATTTCGGTATTGATAGTGCCTATTCTATAATCTCTTCACCTAGCACTTTAGAAGATGTCCTACAAAATAGCGAACAAAATTTATTAAACACTGCAACTGACATTGCTCGTATTCTGAAATTGCAATAATGTCAAAGTAAATCATCAGCTTTATTATTTGCAGTTAAAACTTGAATGAGGTGAAACCCATGAAAAGAACTGATAAATACCGTGATTCATATCAATACGACAATCAAAATCAAAATCATCGTCGTCAATCTGAAGACGCATCGTATAGACAACAATATGCTAAAGGCGATCCTGAAGAACACCCGGAACGATACTATAACGGTAGAGATTATCGAAGAGAACAAATTCTTGAAGAAGAAAACGAGAAATCCCGCCGTTCAAAAAAATGGTTATATATCATTATTGCTATTCTCTTAATTATTGTCGCTATTTTTGTCACACGCGCCTTACTTAACAATGATAGCGATAAAGTTAGTAATGACCCTAAAGTCTCTCAAAATTATAAAAAACAAGTTGAAAATCAAGACGGCCAAATTAACCAGCAAGTCGATAATGCTAAAGAAAATATTAAAAACAACCAAAAAACTGATGACATTATTAAAAATTTACAAAATCAAATCGACAACTTGAAGCAGCAAGAACAAAACAAAGCTGATTCTAAGCTAACTCAATTTTATCAAGACCAAATCAACAAATTGACAGAGGCAAATAATGCACTTAAAAACAATGCAAGCCAAGGTAAAATTGAAAGCATGTTAAATGATATTAATACAAAATTCGACAGTATTAAATCTAAATTAGAAAGCTTATTTAAAGATGAAAATGGTGGCGCTAATTAATTATTACACCTGCTTTGATGATAAACATTAATTCCCTATACTTTATCTGTATCACTACGTTATTCGTGATGATGCATTAAGAGTATAGGGATTTTTTATATAAACTTGTATTCTAACTACATACAAATACACACAAAACGTATATAATTTATATAATTATATCATTTAAAGGAGTCTGATCATGCAATCAACGAAAACCAAAACGAAGCATTTTTCATTTTTATTGCTAATTACGTTAGGCGTCATGACCGCTTTTGGCCCACTAACTATAGATATGTACGTACCATCATTACCTAAAGTGCAAGGTGATTTTGGTTCTACTACATCAGAAATTCAATTAACATTATCATTCACAATGATTGGTCTTGCACTAGGCCAATTTATCTTTGGACCTTTATCCGATGCTTTTGGTCGCAAACGGATTGCTGTATCCATTTTGATCATTTTCATTTTGGTATCAGGTTTGTCTATGTTTGTTGATCAATTGCCATTATTCTTAACTTTACGATTTATTCAAGGTTTAACTGGTGGTGGCGTCATCGTGATTGCCAAAGCCTCTGCTGGTGATAAATTTAGTGGCAACGCACTCGCTAAATTTTTAGCATCTTTAATGGTAGTTAATGGCATCATCACTATTCTTGCACCATTAGCTGGTGGATTAGCTTTATCCGTAGCAACATGGCGTTCTATTTTCACAATTTTAACTATTGTGGCACTCATCATTTTAATTGGCGTCGCTTCTCAATTACCTAAAACATCTAAAGATGAATTAAAGCAGGTGAATTTTAGTAGCGTCATTAAAGATTTTGGAAGTCTTTTGAAAAAACCAGCATTTATTATTCCAATGCTATTACAAGGTTTAACTTATGTAATGCTATTTAGTTATTCATCTGCATCGCCATTTATTACTCAAAAATTGTATAATATGACACCCCAACAATTTAGTATCATGTTTGCTGTTAACGGTGTAGGTTTAATCATTGTCAGTCAAGTCGTTGCTTTATTAGTAGAAAAATTACATCGCCACATATTATTAATCATTTTAACTATTATACAAGTGGTAGGTGTTGCTTTAATTATCCTGACACTTACATTCCATTTACCACTTTGGGTCTTACTCATCGCATTCTTCTTAAATGTGTGTCCTGTGACGTCAATTGGACCACTTGGTTTCACAATGGCTATGGAAGAACGAACAGGTGGCAGTGGTAACGCATCAAGTTTACTTGGCTTATTCCAATTTATCTTAGGTGGCGCTGTTGCACCATTAGTTGGCTTAAAAGGCGAATTTAATACATCACCATATATGATTATTATCTTCATTACAGCCATTCTATTAGTCAGTCTACAAATCATTTACTTTAAAATGATTAAAAAGCAACATGTCGCATAACACTTCAACATAATTAGAACCCTAGCAAAGATATCTATCTTTGTCAGGGTTCTTCTTTATGAATTATGAGATCGAATCTTCAACTAAAATTACACCTTCATATCAAGAACATTTCTATTCAATCACCCTTTAACAGGCATCCAAATTTCTGTAATATATTTTTCACTTGTAGTATCACCATCCTGATACAACTCAAAAAATGGTGCTGATTTTACCGTATCTGCTTGATATTGATGTATGTAGTGATGAACCTCTTCCATTTTTTGTTGAACTGCTTTAGGTACTGCGCCCTGTGCTTCAAATACCATATACTTTGAACTTGCTAATGTTATGACATCATATTTTTCAATATCAGCACTATTATCTCCGGTAACTGCAATCATATATGACATCTTACCGTCTAATTCAGATATACATAAGCCAAGTATCCCGGCTAAATCACCATTATTTTTTAACTGTAAATCCGCAATTACTCCCTCTTGATAACATCTTTGCCAAAACCCTGCTATATGTTGCTGAGCCTGTCGTCCATTTTCATACGTTTCTTTAATACCTACTAACGTTAACGACGCAAGTTGTTGTAATTGATATTCCATTTTATCACTCCATTAATTTTATTCACTCATGTAAAACATATGTTTAGGACATTTTGCATTGACGCTATATAATTATATTAAATATTTATTGAATCAATGCGAGGACTATATTATGAACCGAAAAATATTACCAGTTAAACCTATCAGTCAGCTATTTCCTATCCCTATGGTCATGGGGTGTGAAGGTGTTTCCGCAGCCATGATGTTGCAATACAATAACCAACATATCCCTGCTACAGAAATTATGAGACATTGGCCGACACATCCGAACAATCCACATAAAGGTTATGTTGGACATCACTTATTCATTAAGCTTGGCAATTATCATCAAACGATATTTCCAGAAGCATATGTACCATTTTTACAAAAATACAATCCTAATATCGTAGACGGCACTGGTAAATCCTTAGAAGATCTTAAAGGTATTATCGATCAAGGTCAACCTGTGTTAATATACCATACTAATCTTGGCTCTAAACCATTACTACGTGTTTTCCGCTTTGATAACAAGCCAGCGAAACAAGTTTCAAATATTCACGTAACGTTACTCATTGGGTACGATGATTACTATTACTATTATATCGATCCACTTTGGAGTCATATTCGTCGTGGCCTAGTTTTACCTGCCATCATTCCAAATCGCAAACAAATTATTAAAATTCGTAAAGAGAAAATGGAATACAGCTTTAATTCACCAGGAAGAAAGTGCATTTATGTGCAACCACATTCATATACAATTGAAAATCAACAACAAAATAAACACACGTAAGTAAACACATTACTCGCGTGTGTAAAACATAAAATGCGCAAACTGGGTCAGGTTTGCGCATTTTAAATTTCTATTATTTGTATCGTCTCATTTATTTCCTGGTAAATATCTTCTGAACGCCATTGTCTTGGATAGCCTAGACACGGACAGAGATAACATCTGCCATCATCTATCACACTTTTACGAAAATGAACATGGCCCATAATACTATATGGTATATCGAACATCGCATACAAAGGATTGAAATCACTTGTCCCAATAAATGCATTATAAAAATCGAATATACGATGCGGCATAGGAACAATGAAATCAGGGTGCGTCACAACATGTGTGACTAAAATCACTCGTCTATTTCCTACTTCTAATATATCTTTCTTCACTTGTTCAGCCGCTATTTTAGATAAATTTTGATCTGATATGCCCCAAGATATTCGTTCTTTATCTTGCCAAGTCGCACCATAATGTTTCCCTTTTTGTAAATGTTCTAATGAAAATCGTTGTGCTGCAAAGCTATAATCATACCAACCTGTATGTCCTATTATTGCCCATTCTTCATTTACTATAAATGGTTTTCCTACCAAGCACTGTGACATGCTCTTATAATTATTCCAAATGTCTTGCGTAGTCATACTTTCAACTTCCCATAAATCATGGTTTCCAGGAACAAATTTCACAGGTATATCTAATTGTTTTGTCAATTGCGTTATAAATTGGTGCGTCAATTGATAATGATTTGAGATATCTCCCGCAATCAACAATATATCCAATTTCTTATACTTAACTATTTCAACCAATGCCTCTAAGTAATCTTCGGATGTTTTTTTATTATGACGATCAATATGTAAATCGGCGATTGTCCCTATCTTCATACCCATACCTTCTTTACTCAAATTAAAATGTTATTTATTATGCCATAGCTTATCTAATATATATAGTTAACTGCTTCATTTAGATGATTATTTTATATTTTTGCATAAAAACTTATATCTTTTCAAAAAATCGATAAGTTTTAGTTATCATACCCTTACCTATCAAATGTTTTTTCTTATATTTAAAAAAATAATTGCTTTATTAAATGGATTTCTTTAGTATTTATAATTAAGAAAACGCTTACACACAACTTTTTTATTTGCTTTATCCTGAGGAGGAAAATTATGGCAAGAAAATTGCATAGAGAGTTGAATAACAGACACATCCAATTGATAGCAATTGGGGGCGCAATTGGAACTGGGTTATTCCTAGGATCAGGTCAAACAATATCTTTAACTGGTCCATCACTGTTATTCACATACATGATTATTGGGGTTGTACTATTCGCTTTTATGCGCGCATTAGGCGAATTGTTGTTGAGCAATACAAGATTTAATTCATTTGTTGATATTGCAAATGAATATTTAGGCCCTTTTGGTGGCTTTGTCATTGGCTGGACTTACTGGTTATGTTGGATTGTATCAAGTATGTCAGACCTAACTGCGATGGGACAATACTTTGCATTTTGGTATCCCCAAGTCCCAAATTGGATTACCGTGCTATTTATTGTTTTAATCTTGATTAGCTTCAACTTATTAGGTGCCAGATTATTTGGTGAACTGGAGTTTTGGTTCTCTATTATTAAAGTTGTCACAATTATTGCGATGGTTATCGTTGGTCTTGTATTAATCTTTTTCTCATTTAAAACACATTATGGACATGCATCATTCACAAACTTAATCAGTCACGGTGGCATGTTCCCTGGAGGAACATTTGGTTTCTTAATGTCATTCCAAATTGCTGTATATTCATTCATTGGTATTGAACTTATAGGTGTAACTGCTGGTGAAACGAAAGATCCTGAAAAAACCTTACCGAAAGCAATTAATAATGTACCTATCCGTATTTTATTATTCTATATCGGTGGTCTATTAGTAATTATGTCAGTCATACCTTGGAATGATATCGATCCAAATAGTAGCCCTTTCGTTAAACTCTTTACATTAATCGGTGTGCCATTTGCAGCAGGTGTCGTTAACTTTGTCGTGCTAACTGCCGCGGCCTCTGCTACAAATAGTGGTATCTATTCGAATAGTCGTATCTTATTCGGACTGTCACAACAAGGGTTAGGTCCTAAAGTTTTAAATAAAACGAATAGTCATGGCGTGCCTTATTTATCAATGTTAGTTTCATCAATTGCATTACTTATAGCAGCCTTGTTAAACTACATTTTCCCTAATGCAATTCAACTATTCATATACGTTACAACGTTATCAACTGTGTTGTTTTTAGTTGTTTGGGCAATGATTATTGTCGCTTATCTAATGTATTTGAAAAAGCATCCTGAGGCACATAAAAACAGTAAATTTAAGTTGATTGGTGGCAAGCCTATTGCTTACATTATTCTAGCGTTCTTCTTCTTTGTATTCATTTTATTATTCTTTAGTGACGAAACAAGAGCAGCTATTTATATTTCGCCGTTCTGGTTTATATTTTTATTTTTCTTTTATAAAAAATACAAAACGAATGCTGAAAAACTCGCATATGAACAACGACAAAATGACAGCGGTCATTTCAGATATGACAATCAATAATTTAAACATCTCGCTCTAGTATCAGTTCAACCGATACTAGAGTTTTTTTGAAAATAACTTCATTTTATCAATATATCTATGTCATTATGCCTTAAAAGTGATAAAATATTAACTATTAAAATTTTGAGGAGTATTGTATGGCACTATTAGAAGCATTTTTAATTTTTATTTTTGCTGTGATTATTAGTTCGGTTATCAATAATCGATTCCCGCAAATTCCTACTGCCTTTATTCAAATTGCATTAGGTGTCGTTATTTTCATTATTCCAATACAAGTTGATTTCCAATTCAATTCTGAAGTATTTATGTTTGCCGTTATCGCGCCACTACTTTTTGTGGAAGGTACCCACGTCTCTCGAACAAAATTATTAGAATATCGTAAACCTATACTATTAATGTCAATGGCACTAGTGTTTGCAACTGTAGTCGGTGTTGGCTATTTTATACATTGGATTTGGCCTGCCTTACCAATGCCAGCCGCTTTTGCAATAGCAGCAATTTTATGTCCTACAGATGCAGTAGCAGTATCTGCTATTACACGCGGAAAATTATTACCTAAAGGTTCTATGACGATTTTAGAAGGTGAATCTTTACTCAATGATGCAGCAGGTATCATTTCATTTAAAATTGCTGTTACTGCATTAGTAACTGGTACCTTTTCATTATTCCAAGCTGTTGAACAATTTATCATTTCAACAATACTAGGTGTACTTATTGGTGCAATTATTGGATTCGTTGTCGTTAGAATACGTATAGACTTAACCGCTAATAAAGGTTTAAAAGATAACAATACCTTAACTTTTATTCAATTATTAACTCCTTTTGTCGTATACTTTTTAGCAGAAGAAGTTCATGCTTCAGGTATCATTGCAGTTGTAATCGCAGGTCTAATCCATGGTTTAGAACGCGACCGTTTAATTAGAGCACAAACGGAACTACAAATGAATTACCATCAAATTTGGAACACATTTAGTTATGCCTTAAATGGTTTTGTATTTGTTGTATTAGGTTTTATGATTCCTACTGTAGTCATAGATATTTTCCAAACAGAGCCTGACAACTTTTCATTTTTAATAGTGATCACTATATTAATCGCTATTGCAATTTATGCATGTCGATTTGTTTGGGTTTATTTCTGGTACAAAGATTTTTATTTCCCGAAAAATATACAATCTTATCTAGACGAGGAACATGATTCACATGAAACACCACCTTCTCGTGTGCGTTACGCATTTATTATGACCATGTGTGGTATTCACGGTACAATTTCACTTTCAATGGCACTTACATTACCATTTATCATTACAAAAGGACAAGCATTCGAATACCGTAATGATTTATTGTTTATTGCATCTTTCATGGTATTAATTAGTTTAATCTTAGCGCAAATTGTTTTACCTTTAATTACACCATCTGCCGAAGATACTACTTTTAAAGGTATGACTTATCAATCTGCCAAAATTTTCATTGTTCAAAAAGTGATCCAGCATTTTAAAAACGAAAGTAAAAAAGACAAAAACGATACAAATTATCGCCCAGTATTAAACCAATACTATGGAGAATTGTTATTTTTATTAAATTCAGAACCTGATAATCAAAATACAAAAGAACTCAAACGTTTAGAAGATATTGCAAAAGTAATCGAAACATCTACACTTGAGCGTTTAATTGATAAAGGTAAGGCAACATATCAGGATATTAATAATTACCGCAATATTGTCGAATTAACAGAGACACACCGTACTGCATCATTTGTTGAAAAATTTGCAAACTTCTTCAAGATGTTATGGCTTAGACTTAAAGCGATGAAGCACTACAAAGCCTTAAATAAAGAATCTAAGAAGCAAGAATTTGAAAATTCATTCAAAGATGTTCAAAAAATTATGCGTATTGTGAATCACAATATTATTTTACGCTTAAAAGAAGAACAAAATAGTACAAATGTACTTGAGGTTAGCTTAGTCATTAATCATTACTATGATATGAGTCGCTCATTAAAGTGGCGTGCACAACGTCGAAAAGAACGTCAAGAAAACAGCAATCAAATCATACCGCAAGCTATGTTCCATAACCACAAATTGGAAGCATTGTACTTACAACGTCATCTTTTAGATGAATTAATTCGCAAAAATAAAATCAACAATATCGTTGCAGCTCAAATTCGAGAAAATATCAATTACAACGAAATTGTCTTGTCTTTACAGTCCAAACATTAAGCAAGACATAACAATACCCCCGTACATATGAGACAAAGTCATTATCATCTCATATGTACGGGGTTTTTATATTCAACATCAAAAAATCGGATTGATGAAAAGTAAATAACCTTTCATCAATCCGATTTGATTATAGAATCTATTTTTTAAGTTTAAATGGAATTGTACATACGTTAACATTCTTTTGATAAATTAAATACAATTTCATACGCAAACTAGTTTGATTGTGTAATAAATTATGCCAACGTTTCTTAGTAATAAATTCTGGTATCACTACTGTAATCATATAGTTTTGATCGTTTGCTTTACGATTAATCTTATCGATAAAACGTGAAATTGGTCGTATAATACTGCGATATTCCGAATGTAAAATAACTAATCTTACATCTGGGAAATGACGTTTCCATTTCTCTTGGAATGCTTTTTCATCTTCATCTCCAAATGATACATGTACTGCTATGACATCATTATTCGCAAGCATTTGTGCGTAATAAATAGACTTATCAACTGCTGTTGTAATACTTGTTATCGGCACAATTGCTAAATTACGATCTACCACGTCCACATTAAGAACATCAATGTCAGAACGTAATTGTTCTGCGATATCTCGATAATGTTTGTTAATTTTCAAGAAGAAAATCACCACGAACGGCAAGAAAATAAGTATCGGCCATACTTGGCTAAATTTAGTTATGAGTAAAATCATAAAAACAATAAATGTCACGATACCACCTAGTAAGTTCACAGACAACTTACTTAACCAATTCTTAGGACGTTCATGAATCCATTTAATAACCATACCGAATTGTGCTAGTGTAAATGGAATGAATACACCAACCGCATACAATGGAATTAAATCTTCAGTCATACCATCAAATACAATAATTAAAATAATGGCTAATACACCTAAAATAATAATCGAGTTAGAGTAGCCTAAGCGATCACCTCTAACAGTAAACATTCTAGGCATATATTTATCTTTAGACATTGAAGCCGCTAACATCGGAAAAGCTGTAAATCCAGTGTTGGCTGCTAATACCAAAATCATCACGGTCGTTGCCTGTACAAAATAGAAGGCAGCATTATCACCAAATATTTGCATAGCTAATTGTGATAAAACTGTCGTTTCCGTTTGTGGCATAATTCCATAAACATATGCTAAACCAACGATACCAACTAATAAAAACGCTAAAATTGAACCCATAGCAATTAACGTTTTTACAGCATTATTAGCACTTGGTTCTCTAAAATTGGTTACCGCATTTGAAATAGCTTCAACACCTGTTAATGATGAAGCCCCTGATGAAAATGCTTTTAATAGCAAGAATAATGTTACTCCAGGAACCGCAGTTCCTACTGATGCATGCATATGTGGTTGAATATCTCCTGTCGCCACACGGAAAGTACCTATAAATATTAATATCACTAACCCTATAATGAAAAGATATACTGGATAGGATAATACGGTGGCAGATTCAGTTAAACCACGTAAATTTAATATTAAAATAAAAAGTACAAGTAAACATGCAATCAGTACTTTATGCCCATATAAACTTGGGAATGCAGCAACAAATGCATCAGCACCAGATGATATACTAACAGCGACAGTCAGTATGTAATCGACTAATAATGAGCCTCCTGCAAGCAATCCCCATTTTTCTCCTAAATTGGTCTTGGACACCATATACGCGCCGCCACCTTTAGGATATGCATAAATAATTTGCCTATAAGACATAATTAAAGCAGCTAATAAGATCAGAACAGCACCTGCAATCGGTAAAGTATACCAAGTTGCAACTGCACCCACTACTGATAATGTAATCAGTATTTGTTCGGGACCGTAAGCCACTGAAGATAATGCATCCGACGAAAGAATCGCTAACCCTTTAAACTTCGATATCTTTTCGTCTTTTAGTTCTCTGTTTTTTTTAGGTTGCCCTATAATAAGTCTTTTAAATTGATTGAACATAATCTCCTATTCCTTTTTATAGTTTTTGATGGATATCACTATACGCCTATCTTTCCAAAAAGTATAGAGAGTTAATTAATATTTTTTATGTAATTATACACCTATTAACATATAAGGTGTCAAAAATAATGGTAAATATACCTCTTTAATTAATTTATTCAATAGAACTGGTATAATAAAATAAATCTCATTAGGCACTTAAGTAAATTTAACATATAAAAAGGAACGTTTATGACTACTAAAAAACTGTATTTTCTATCCATTTCTATTATCATTTTAGTCGCCATTTCAATTGCTATACATATAACATTAAATAGCAATACGAAGACACGGTTAACCAATGATTCGCAACAACAAATAGATACAATTATCGAGCATGATTTACAAAAGGGACACATTCCTGGAGCATCAATTTTAATAGTAAAAAATGGCAAAGTTTTTTTAAATAAAGGTTATGGTTATCAAGATGTTGATAAAAAAGTCAAAGCTTCTCCCACAACAAAGTATGAAATTGCTTCTAATACGAAAGCTTTCACAGGTCTTGCAATTTTAAAATTAGCTCAAGAAGGTCGATTAAACTTAAATGATGCCGTATCCAAACATGTGCCTCATTTTAAAATGAACTATAATGGTCAAAATGAAACTATTACGATTAAGCAACTTTTGGCTCAAACAAGTGGTATACCTAGTGATATTACAAGCGAAGACGCCGTAACAAATAAAAATAATCGTTTAAATGATGTAACCCGTGCAATTATGGGTGATGAATTACATCATAAGCCCGGAGAAGAATTTGAATACTCAAATATGAACTATGATTTATTAGGTTTAATTATCCAAAATGTCACAAAGCAATCATATACGCAATATATAACAGACCATTGGCTTAAACCACTTCAAATGAAACACACGACATTTAAACAAACAAATTACAAATCAAAACATGATGCTATTGGCTACGAATTACAAGGTTCGACACCTGTCGTCTCTAAACCTGAATTTAACCTTTGGGATACACCATCAGCATATATGATGACATCAACTGAAGATTTGGAACATTGGATAAAATTCCAACTTAATCCACCTGATAAATACAAATCATTAGTTCAACAATCACATAAAAATTTATCATCAACAATTGGTGAACCTAATGCCAATGCATATGCTTCGGGCTGGTTTACCAATAATGATGAACATTTAGTGTTTCATTCAGGAACGCTCGATAACTTTTCATCATTTATTTTACTAAATCCAAAACAAAATTATGGAATTGTTGTGCTTGCAAATCTAAATTCGGAATATGTACCCAAATTAGTTGAGCATCTTAATACACAAATTGTAAATCACAAGCGATATTCGACGGTTGCGTCTATACTCAATCAATATAAAGACCAATTTAATATTGTTACCGTTTTGATGACAACACTTATTTTATTAGCATTTATATTCTCAGCTTATCGTGCTTGGCAAATGCGCCATGGTCAAATTCTTTTGCGTAGATCAAAACGGATTGCTGTATTGAGTTGGCTAACTTTATGTTTATGTATCGCTATAGCGCTCATATTATATGCATTACCATATCTCATTCTCGGTAGCAATAATTGGTCTTTTGTACTGACTTGGCTACCAATAGAAATTAAATTAGCACTAATCACAACATTAATTGCATTATTCAGTACATTAATTGTAATTCTGTTATTCCTTCATACAAAGATAACGAAGACATAATAAAAAAGACTTGTTCGAGCCGTGCGTTTGATAATATATCATCCACGATTCGACCAAGTCTTTATTCTTTGTATATTAAACGGATAAATTATTATTTAATTGGATTCATGCCGTCTTTCCAAGTTTTATAAATCAGAGTACCACCTTGCGCTTTAAACTTCTCATTGCTTACGCCACGTTCAAATGGTTGCGCAGGTTGAATATCAATATTTGGTTCAACACCAAGTTGTTCTTTATACCATTCTGCAAATTCAGAACCTTTAACAGGTGCATCATCTGCTACATTATAGATACCATTTTCAAAATGAATAGCTTGAATAGATGTTTCAACTGCATCATCAAGATGCACAAATGATGTTACGCCATCTGAAAGTGTCACTTGACCATCCATAAATTGATTATAAATCATGCCATCTTTTCCGTACCAAGTACCTGGGCCATATAACCAACCAAAACGTAAAACAACGTATTCATCCATACGAGCCGTTTCTTCTTCTAGACCAACCACACCATCAACCGTTACTTTTCTATCACCAGTTGAGTTAAAATCAAGTGAAGTTTCCTCATTTGCTAATCCTTCGCCAGGTTCATACATAAAGGCAATACTTTGGGCAATTACTTTCTTAACGTCATGCTTTTTCGCCGCATCAATTAAGTTTTTAGAACCTTCAATACGTACTTTCGTATTTGCTGCCATATCAACATTTTTTAAATCCGTAATTTGGTTGATAATGATTTCTGGTTTAAAATCTGCTAACGCTTGATCAATAGTATCAGCTTTTAATATATCACCAATATATGCTTTTACATTAACAGCAGCTAGCTTTTGTTGACCATTCTCAGATGTAGTAAAACCAGCAACCTCATGCCCCTCTTCTTTTAGTCTTTGAACTAATTTAATGCCAATAAGGCCCGTTGCACCAGTTACAAAAATTTTACTCATTATAAACACCTTTTCTCTATTTGTCTTTTTAATATAATTACTTGCTTGATGAGTTTACAAAATTCACGTGAGACTTCCAAATGATTTGCCTCAAAATTTTTCAAAGTGTCGTCGTAAAAACTGTCTAGTAAATACTAATAGTATGTCGTAGACCTATGACAAATCTGAATTATGACGAAAATCAATCAAGAAAAACAGCACCAAGATCATTTCAATTTGAAAGTACCTTACTGCTGTTCTTTATTTATTACATTTCAATCTTAATAATGACCGTAATATCACGTGATTGTCATTTCCTTGTAATCATACCTAAAACACCAATTAATCCTGTGCGTGTCGCTGACTTTCTTTAGTATGAATTAAATCAGTAATAAAGCGATTGACTGGCGCTTCAATATGACGTTGTTTACCCAATGTTGCAACTGCGTCATTAATATAATCAATTTCAGTTTTTCTATTATTAACAATTAAATCTTGATACATGGATGGATAATGCGCACCAACTTTTTCATTTAAATCAACTAAATATTCAAATACTTCATCAACATTTAAATGAACATTATCAATCGTCGCTACATGCACTATTTCTTGCGTTAATTTATAAATCAAACACTTCGCATAACTACTTTCATTCAGCGATGCCATATTACACTCCAACACTGTGCTTAATGCATTTGCCGTACCATTAACACAAATCTTTTTCCAAATCGATTGGTATAAATCTTTACTAATGACACCATTCAATTCCGCTTCGTTAAGTAAATCAGCAACTTTTATAACATTTTCTTTACCTTCATCCACTAGTTCACCTATTTCAACTGGTCCACTACCAAGTAAATGACTGTGTCCAGGGCTTTCAAGACCTGCCGTCCAAGTCGTAACACCTCTGACAATTTGTGATTGAGCAACATACTGCGCAATGACTTCTTCATGCTTCAGACCATTCATCGTACATACGACGATCGTTTCATTATCAATATGTGGCTTCATATCTTCCATCACTTCTTTTAATTGCATAGACTTTGGAAATAGAAAGACAACATCGTAAATGCTTTCGTCCGGTTGATCATTAAAATGATACATCGGAATGTTTAACTCGAATGCCTCTCCATTAATCGTTATATTTAATCCATGTTGCTTAACCGCTTCAACATGAGATGTATATCCGTCAATAAGTGTGACATCATATCCTGCTTGAAATAGTTTGGCACCAAAGCCACTACCTAATGCACCCGATCCAGCAATTGCAATTTTCATCCTATAAACCCCTCTTCATCGTTGTTGTTCATTTTAAAAATACTACTTTCGCATATTAGCGTCAATTTGAAAATCATTCGCTTAATATGCACACAGCTTTTATCGTCTATAAAAGAACACACCTAACATTAAACGTCAATACGTAACATTAAGTGTGTATGATAAACTTACTTTCACAAAATTTCCTTTAAAATCCGTACATAATAACTTGCTTTCATTTCAGTTTTACAAATTCGTTTGATTTTTAGGAACTAATAGTAAAATGACTAAAAATGCAACAATTGCTAGCAAGGTATTAAACATCATACCTGTGAAACCACCTAAGTTCAAATTTAAATTAGCTGCTAACACAGTATAAACCGTACCAGATACTGCTACTCCAAATGCATTTCCTAATGATGACGCCATTTTATACACACCTGAAGCAACACCCGACTTATCATCTGGCGCACTAGCAACTGCTGTATCAGTTGATGGTGTAGCATATAATCCTAAACCAGTACCAAACAATAAATATCCAACTATACTAGATACGATATACCACATTTCTGGTAAAAATGTTAACGACAATAAGATTAACCCAATCACTGTAAAGCCACTTCCTAGTAATAGTGGGCGCTTCGGACCATGTTGAGATAAAATCTTTTCACCTACACGAATCATTGACAACACTGCTATTAAATACGTTAATGAAATATAACCCGTTTGCGAAGAATTAAATCCTAATTGTTGTTGATAATACGTGTTAATGACGATAAGTGCACCACCTGCTACACCATTTAATAAGAAGTTTGAAATAGTTGCACCACTGTATCCTCTATTTTTAAAAATTGAAAAATCAACAAGTGGATGCTTTATTTTATTTTCGTAATATACAAAACCAACTAATGAACAGATAAACACAACAATTAAACCTAGAATTAACGGTGAAACTAAACCAAAATGAGACGTCTGTGTGATGATTACATTTAAACTTAACATCGTCACTACTAAAATGACTAAACCAATAACGTCAAACTTTTTAGCTTCTGCTTTCATACCTTTGATTGGTTCTGCTTTAGTCTCAGGTGCATGTTTGATTAAGTACATTGCTAATAATGTTAATAGAATTGAAACAACAAATATTGAACGCCAACCTATATATGTAGCCATTAAGCCACCAAACAACGTACAAATACCACTACCACCCCAAGAACCAATAGACCAATAGCTTAAGGCACGTTGTCTTCTTGTACCAATATAATATTCGTTAATAATAGCAAGTGTTGATGGCATAATACATGCTGCAGACAAACCTTGAATTATTCTACCTATAATTAAAAATGCTGGCAAAGGTGTAATGATGATGAGTAATGAACCTACAACATTTAATATCAATCCTACATAAGTAATTTTGACGCGACCAAATTTATCAGCAACATCACCAGCACCTACGATAAACAAACCAGCAAATAAGGCAGATAAGCTAACAGCGATATTTATCGTTCCAACGTCACTACTATATGTTGATTGTAATGGGACAACAAGATTAACAAGTGACTGCGCGAATAGCCAAAAGGTAATAACCCCTAAAACGATACCCAAAAGCAATCGGTTGTCACCTCTAAATTGTTTTGATGTGTCCATGAATTAGATAAGCCTCCTATGTTTAAGAAAAACAAATTTTTAATATGATATATTAAGAAACAATATCATAAATTTGCAGAAAATTATAAATAAAACATCTCATTTTTTAGCATTTTTACAATAATTAACGCTTTTTATCCAAAAACTTTCATGATAATAATTGCTATTTTAGTGTAAACGCATACAAACACAACCTATAAAAAGGCTACTCAAAGATTATTTGAGCTCCTTGAGTAGCCTCATTTTTTATAAATCATGAAACGAAATCGCTAAATTATAAACATCTTCTACTATTACATATTAATACTTTGCGGCCGATGATTAGATTGATTTTTACGATGTCGTGTTGTTGGGTCTAATCGTTTTTCTAAAAATCTTAATAGTACATCAATGACGATTGCAATGATAGCAATCGGAATCGCACCTGCTAAAATAAACGTTGTGCCATCCGTCGCATTTGTACCACGAATCACAATGTCACCAAGCGTAGGTGCTCCTATAAATGATCCAACGGCAACAACACCTATCGCAACAACCAAGGCAATACGAATGCCACCGATAATAACCGAAACAGATAACGGTAATTCAATCATTCGTAGCACTTGATTGCGTGTCATTCCCATACCTTTGCCAGCATCCTTAATATTCGCATCAACACTAGCTATACCAGTATAAGTGTTTTTTATAATTGGAAGTAACGCATATAAAAACACTGTTAAAACTACTGTTTCTGAACCTAAGCCCATGACTAACATTAAAATAGCTAACATTGCAATGACTGGAACTGTTTGAATTATATTTGCAATTGTAATTACAAATCCAGAAAGTTTTGTGTATCTTGCAAGCAAGATTCCCAATGGAATACCAATTAAAGCTGCAAACAGCACACCATAGACAGACATTAATAAGTGTTTGAAAAATAAATCCCATAGATAGCCAAAGTTCGTAACATAATAATTGAATAATTGCTGTAATAAATTACCTTCCATTACTTATGACCACCTTTCTGTTTATCAAAATAGTGGTGTTTTTTCAAAAATTCTTCTGCGACGACAGCAGGTTCTTTACCTTTACCATCCGCTTCATAATTCAAGCGCTGCATCTCTGAAGTTGAAATCTTTCCTGTCAACTTATTAATCGTCGTTTTAAGTTCTGGGTGTTGGCGTAATAATTCATTTGTTGCAACAGCACTCGCAGCATAAGGTGGGAAAAATTGTTTATCATCTTTAAGTACTTTCAAATCATACGCGGCAATTCGACCATCTGTAGAATAACCTAATGCAACGTCTAACTTCTCTGAGTTTAATGCGTCGTAGACTAGACCTATTTGCATTGGTCTCACTGTACCAAAGTCGAAACCATACTCTTTTTTAAATCCTTCATAGCCATCGCCTTTACGATTCATCCATGAACTATCCATACCTAAACGTAAATCTTTACTATGCTTTGCTAAATCTGAAACTGTCTCTAAATGATATTTTTTAGCAGTTTCCTTCGTTACCATGAATGCATACGTATTCGCAAAACCATACGAATCAAAAAACGTTTGATCAAATTTCTTTTTAAATCCTTGTTGTGTGGCTATCATTGCTTTCTTAGGATCTTTAATTGGTGCTTCCTTCAAAGCTCCCGTTAAATCTGTGCCATTATATCTAACACCTGATATATTAGCATCCCCATTAATTAAGGCATTATGTTGAATCGTACTTGACCCTAAATTATTTACTAATGTTGGCTTTATCTTACCATGTGTATCATGCTCTATTAACAACCGTAACATATGTGAAATAATTTGCGATTCGCTTGTTGATAATGCTGTAATTTTGACATCATTTTTCGTGCTCTTACTACTTAGTCCGGGCAAACTACATCCAGATAATACGGTAAGCGATAAGACAAACACGACAAGTATATATTTAATTTTCTTCATTATCTTAGCCTCCTAATTATCCAGATACTTTTAAGCCTTTGGGAACTACCCATTTTTCAACTAAAGCTAATAAGGCATCAACACCTAATGCTAGTGCAGTAACGAGTACCGTTGCAGTTACAATCATCAGTGGATCATATAAATTTAAACCATTGAAAATGAAATCACCTAATCCACCCGCACCTACATAACTTGCAAGTGTAGCCCAACTAATTACATACACAGACGACAAACGAATGCCACCAATGATAAGCGGTAATGCTAACGGCAATTCAACATCCTTCATCAATTGAAATTGTGTCATTCCCATACTTTTTCCAGCTTCTTTAATGTTGCTATCAATATTTTGAACACCGAGTACCGTGTTATTTAAAATAGGTAATAATACATAAATAAATAGCGCTACAATTGCAGGCGTTTTACCAACACCAAAAATCGGTATCATAATAGCAAGTACAGCTAGTGTTGGAATAGTTTGTAAGACACCTGCCACAGTTAATATAATATTGGCAGTTCGCTTTGTTTTTGATAATAAAATGCCTATAGGTACTGCAACAATGATGGCAAGTAATAATGCCACTATAGAAATATAAAAATGTTCCAGTGTTTTCGACATCAACTGTCCACCATGTTCATGTAGGAACTCAATCATGATTTATCATCTCCTATGTCACGTACTTTGACATTAGTAGTGTGTTGCTCATGCACTTTTGAGGACGCAGTGTCTTCCCCCACATGTTCTGCTTGCACTGTATCCTCACTATCGCCCCAAATCGTGTCATATACAATATCAACAACATTGGCACGCGTAATCAGTCCTACTAAACGCTGTTGATCATCTACAACAGGAACATTTCTGATATTTCTTTTTAAAATCGTGCGTACAGAATCTTGCAATTTCGAATCAATTTGAACGGTATAAATATGTTGTTGCATCATATCACGCAAAGTTTTGTGTCCTCGTATACCTTGATTAATATCCTCAATGTCTAAGAATCCAAGTAAATGGTTGTCACTATCAACGACAAAAATAGTATCAACACGTTTTTGTCTCATAATATGAACGGCGTCATTCAGTGTTGCTTCTGCCTGTATCGTGATTGGTTTAATCATTACACCTTCTACAGTCTTGTCATTGGGACGGTCTTGAATCAGTCTATTTTGTCCTATAAAATCACGTACAAAATCATTTGCGGGATGTCTTAAAATATTGTCTGGTGTATCAAATTGCACCACCTTACCTTCTGACATAATACAAATTTTGTCTGCTAATTTAATCGCTTCATCCATATCATGTGTTACAAAGATAAACGTCTTGCCTAATTTTCGTTGTAACGTTTTAACTAAATCTTGTAACGTATCTCTCGTAATAGGATCCAATGCACCAAAAGGTTCATCCATTAAAATAATATCTTGTTCGGCCGCAAGTGCTCTTACGACACCGATACGTTGTTGTTGCCCACCTGATAGTTCTGCTGGATAACGCTCTAAAAATGACTCCGGTAAATCCACAAGTTTAATTAATTCCTTTGCACGTTTATCCTTTTCTTCTTTAGTCCATTTCAACAATTTGGGTACCAATACAATATTCTCTTTAATCGTCATATGAGGCATTAACCCAATTTGTTGAATAACATAACCAATGCTTCGACGCAATTCGACAGGATTCATACTCCGAACATCTTTACCATCAATTTCAATTTGTCCTTCTGTCGCTTCAATCATACGGTTTATCATTCTTAAAGCAGTCGTTTTACCACTTCCACTGGTTCCAATAAATGCGATAAATTCCCCAGATTGAATATCTAAAGAGATGTCATCTACTGCCTTTTTATTACCAGAATAAATTTTCGTTAAATGCTTAATACTTAACATAATCATTTCTCCTTCCTCATAAAAAATATGACGAATGATACGCATAAAATAAAAAGACCATCATCGCAATTGTTAAACAAATAGAGTCATAAGTTAAACAAGTACACATCATGGTCTTGATTATGTAGAATTTTATATTTTTCATCTGTAATGTGAATACTTAACAGTAAACGGCGCTATGTATGTTGAATTTCTACCGATTACTTTGTTTGCACATTCGTATATTCGACATTTAAAACTAACATACTCTATATGATGTTATTAAACATTATTATTTTATCTTTGGCAACTAAATAGATAACTCATATTTTTTAAAAGCGAATTTATTATCGCTCAAATGGTTGTTTTATAGCAAAAAAGTGTCGGAAATGTGAAATATTATTGCAAAACTCGAATTTTTGTAATAATGCACACGCATCCATTGTTACAGGCGGACAAACGTCCATCAGCCACTCACAAAGTCATCCTTATATTTTAATATTTTCATCATTCATTGTAGACACCCTTGCCTTTTGCTAACATTTCCTACTCCCAAGCTTGTAACGGAATTCCAACGTCAAAGTGTTGCCCATGACAGGCACACCTAAAAAAACAACCAACAGCATGAGCCATTGGTTGTTTCGTGTCATCTTGTATGTTGTTGTATAACCGGTATGCTTTACTCATTAATTACTTATCATGCATCCCTTTACCTTCTAGTATTTGGTTAATATACTTTTCAACACGCTTTTGTCTTGTTTCACTGCGTTTAGCTTGTCCAATATGATATATATATTGATGTTGTCTGCCTGGCGTTAATTTATAAAATGAAGACTCTAACTGTGGCATTTCTTCGAACTTAGCTTCTAACTCTTTAGGAATAACATATTCCTCTGTTTTCTTCATTTCAACTTTTTTACCAGCTTTTTCAGCTTTAATTGCTTCAGCTAGATAATATTTAATTTCTTCGCTACGTGCTTGAATCTCTGTTAAATTTTCAAATCGTAACTGACGAGCTGCTTGCACCTTTTCAGTCTGTTGAATGAGTGTATGATATTTATCCTCCAAAATGGCACCTTTATGAAATAATAGTGCAACATAATTTTTGAAGCCATGGATAAGTACTACATTTTTATTATTCAACGTGTAACAAGGATGCATCCATTTATACGCTTCCTCTAATTCTGTTTCATTAAAGATTAACGCTCTCAAATATTTATATTCTTCTTGCCATTGACTCTCTTTATTTAAAAATGCTTCAACTTGTTCATTTGATTGTTTCTCACTCATAGTCATCACTTCCATTTTGTTTTTCAATACACATTGTATTATATATCCTAATTTTATAAAAAACTAATTTTACAAATGCTTTTGCGTTCTTACAAAAAATGCATTTGACTATTATTATAATAAGCGTATAATTGTCGCATATTATTTTTTGTATTTTTGGCAATAACGAAGGAGTATTTATGAATAAAGACAAGCAATTGCACAACGACAAAATCAATCTATCCCAATTAGTCTTATTAGGGTTAGGCTCTTTAATAGGATCTGGTTGGCTATTTGGTGCGTGGGAAGCATCATCAATAGCTGGACCAGCAGCAATCATATCATGGGTTCTTGGATTCCTAGTCATTGGAACCATTGCCTATAACTACATTGAAATCGGCACAATGTTTCCTCAATCAGGTGGCATGAGTAACTATGCCCAGTATACACATGGCTCATTATTAGGCTTTATTGCTGCTTGGGCGAATTGGGTGTCTTTGGTGACAATAATACCTATCGAAGCTGTGTCAGCTGTTCAATATATGAGTTCTTGGCCGTGGCATTGGGCGAAACCAATGAGATATTTAATGGAAAATGGCTCTATTAGCACATACGGATTGCTAGCTGTATATCTCATCATTGTTATTTTTTCATTATTAAACTATTGGTCCGTAAAACTTTTAACATCATTTACGAGTTTAATTTCTGTATTTAAATTAGGCGTACCCATGTTAACCATCATCATGTTGATGCTATCAGGATTCGACACTTCAAATTACGGCCATTCGGCAAGCACATTTATGCCTTACGGAAGTGCACCGATTTTTGCTGCAACAACAGCATCAGGGATTATTTTTTCATTCAATTCATTCCAGACAATTATTAATATGGGTTCAGAAATTAAAAATCCTGAAAAAAATATCGCAAGAGGCATCGCTATCTCACTGTCAATCAGTGCAGTGTTGTACATCATTTTACAAAGTACGTTTATCACTTCTATGCCTCAATCAATGTTACAACATAGTGGATGGAATGGCATCAACTTCAATTCACCATTTGCTGATTTAGCTATCTTATTAGGAATTAATTGGCTCGCAATTTTACTATATATTGAAGCTTTTGTATCACCATTCGGTACTGGCGTGTCATTTGTCGCCGTTACAGGTCGAGTTTTACGAGCAATGGAGAAAAATGGACATATCCCTAAATTTCTTGGGAAGATGAATGAAAAATATCATATCCCACGTGTAGCAATCATCTTTAATGCCATCATTAGTATGATTATGGTTACATTATTTAGAGATTGGGGTACGCTAGCAGCAGTTATTTCTACTGCAACTTTAGTAGCCTATTTAACTGGCCCAACGACAGTGATTGCATTAAGAAAAATGGGACCAACAATGACTCGTCCATTTAGAGCAAAAATTTTAAAAGTAATGGCACCATTATCATTTGTATTAGCTTCATTAGCTATATATTGGGCAATGTGGCCAACAACGGCTGAAGTTATTTTAATCATTATACTTGGATTACCAATCTACTTCTTCTATGAATACCGTATGAATTGGCGTAATACAAAGAAACAAATTGGTGGTAGCTTATGGATTATTGTATATTTAATCGTGCTATCAATACTGTCATTTATAGGAAGCAAAGAATTTAAAGGCTTAAATATGATTCACTATCCATTTGACTTTATCGTTATTATTGTTGTGGCGCTTATATTCTATTACATCGGTACAACGAGTTCATTTGAAAGCGTCTATTTCCGTCGCGCAACACGAATCAATACGAAGATGCGTGAGTCACTAAATAATGAATCAAAGTCATCTCATTAAATATTTTAAAATACAGTGCCATATATGATTTCAACACACACATTAACCAACCATTGATTTCAACATCTTGGTTGGTTTTTTATTTTGAAAATCGGTTATAAATAACTAACATAACAAGATGGCGAGAGTGATATTGTAATGAAATGTCACTGTAGAAGAACATCATATAATGCTGAAAATGGTTTGAGTTAAAACAGATATCAAACTCGTCTGATTCAGTCACAAAATTGTCTTGTTATACTTGTCACCTATCATCTATAGACCGTGGTATGATTAAATTGGGGATGATAAAGGAGGTTAATAAATATGAAGATTAATACTACAGGTGGTCAAATTCATGGTATTACACAAGATGGTTTAGATATCTTCTTAGGCATTCCTTATGCAGAACCACCAGTTCATGACAATCGCTTTAAACATTCTACGTTAAAAACACAATGGTCAGAGCCAATTGATGCAACTGAAATACAACCCATCCCACCGCAACCAGACAACAAATTAGAAGATTTTTTCTCCTCACAATCTACAACTTTTACTGAACATGAAGACTGTTTATATCTAAATATTTGGAAACAACATAATGATCAGACGAAGAAACCTGTCATCATTTATTTTTATGGTGGTAGTTTTGAAAATGGTCATGGTACAGCCGAACTCTATCAACCGGCACATTTAGTACAAAATAACGACATTATCGTTATTACATGCAATTATCGTTTAGGCGCATTAGGATATTTAGACTGGTCATATTTTAATAAAGGTTTTCATTCCAATAATGGCCTTTCAGATCAAATCAATGTCATAAAATGGGTGCATCAATTTATTGAATCCTTCGGTGGCGACGCTAATAACATTACTTTAATGGGTCAGTCTGCAGGCAGTATGAGCATTTTGACTTTACTTAAAATACCTGACATTGAGCCATACTTCCATAAAGTCGTTCTACTAAGTGGCGCACTACGATTAGACACCCTTAAGAGTGCACGCAATAAAGCACAATATTTCCAAAAATTGATGCTCGATTATTTAGATACAGATGATGTTACATCATTATCGACAGATGATATTCTTATGCTGATGGCGAAGCTAAAACAATCTCGAGGACCTTCTAAAGGGCTTGATTTAATATATGCGCCTATTAAAACAGATTATATACAAAATAATTATCCAACAACGAAACCAATTTTTGCATGTTATACAAAAGATGAAGGCGATATTTATATTACTAGTGAACAGAAAAAATTATCGCCGCAACGCTTTATCGACATTATGGAATTAAATGATATTCCTTTAAAATACGAAGATGTTCAGACGGCGAAGCAACAATCTTTAGCGATTACACATTGTTATTTCAAACAGCCGATGAAGCAATTTTTACAACAACTCAATATACAAGATTCAAACGCACAACTATGGCTTGCTGAATTTGCATGGCATGATACTTCTAGCGCACACTATCGCAGTGCTTACCATATTCTAGATATGGTGTTTTGGTTCGGAAACTTACAAATATTAGCAGCACATCAATATCCAACAACTGCTCACCTTAAATTTTTAAGTCGACAAATGCAAAATGATTTAGCTAATTTTGCTAAAAGCGGTAAAATGCCTTGGCCGATGTATCATAATGAACGTCGCTATTATCGCACATATCAATAACGTTATCGCATCTAAAAAAGCACACCTGAATTTGATAGCAGGCGTGCTTTTCATATGAGAATTATGATGATTTAAATGTTTTAGCATAATGATTATTTTTCAATGTGAAAACAACGATTAATCCTAATGCGCCAATGATGGCACTCGTATACGTGATAGCTTGAACAGAAACATGTGTCATGACCAAGCCTCCAATAATGCCGCCAACACCAATACCAGCGTTTAAACTAGACATGTTCCAACTCATTACTTGGCTTGTGTCGCCTTCAACATGTTGAATCACACCGCTTTGCACTGCTGGATTAGTACTCCATTGCATGATATTCCAAATAAATAGTCCTGCTAACAATAGACCTGAACCAGGTAAGATTAAATTCATAAGTAACATCATAACGATAAAAATAGAAACAGAAATCATTAACCAACGCTTACTTGTAATTTTATCGGAGAATATACCACCCAATGATGTTCCAATAACGCCAGCGATTCCATTTACTAGAAGTGCTAATGAAACGAATGACATATCATGACCATTAGATAAAATAAGTGGATTTATAAAGACGAATGTCACTGAGTTTGCAATCAATACTAAAAACGTAATAATTAAATATTTTGCTACTTCAGCAGGTCTTAATATTTTCGAAGTAACATGATTTTCATGAGATGGTGTCTCATGATTCACAGGGCCTCGTTGTATTTCCTGATCCTTCGGTAAATAGATCATCATCAAGAAGCCAACAATAATACTCACAATAATTAAGAATAGAAATGTATAGCGCCAACCTACTAAATCGCCGATAACCGTTCCAATTGGTACACCAAAAACATTGGCCCCACTAAACCCTGTATAGACAAGTCCAATCATTTTACCACGATTTTTAGGTGCTGATAACATCGCTGTAATAGCTAATACTTTTACGATAATTAGTGCTGCTGCTGCAGATGAGATAATTCTACCAACTACTAATATTGAAAAATTTGGCGCTACAGCAATAATGCCATTACCAATGATAAATATAAGTAATGTCCATAATAATACAGGCCTTGATGAAAAACGGTTCGTTAATTTAACCAGAATAGGTCCACATATCGCAAATGTTAAAGCGTACATTGTCACTAATTGACCAACGACAGCTTCTGATACATGTAAGTCCTGACTCATCAAGTTCATAATTCCTGCAACCATCATTTCAACCATTCCTACGATAAAAATACTTAAAATGAATGTAAATAGTCGCATGATTGACATTTTAAAACTCCTTTCAAACAAAATTTCCGATATTCATTTCCCTTAGAATAACGATTTATTAAAAAATGTGTGCAACACAATTTTATATATAACCGTTCTATTATATAATATTTTGCTTTAATTTTCTGTGCTTAATTGGAAAATTATTGAAATTGTTTTTCAGTATTTGAAAAATTAACACAAGTATGTCATTTAATAATTATGTATAATTACTTCAGTTTCAACAATGACTCCCAAAAAGCACGCACGCTTTATATGTCAGAACAGATAACTGACTACAAAGTATGCGTGCCTTTATGAATA
Organism: Staphylococcus sp. EG-SA-18; assembly: GCF_017151825.1. NCBI lineage: Bacteria > Bacillati > Bacillota > Bacilli > Caryophanales > Staphylococcaceae > Staphylococcus > Staphylococcus sp. EG-SA-18. Next base: position 40,224 of record NZ_JACYVY010000003.1, on the reverse strand, counting down.
TTTTCGCTGTGTTAATGAATAGCGATACTATATGTGCGCGTCACTTCATTTCCAATTAAAACTAATACCTAAATCTGATGCAGTAAAATCTATCATGATTCACTCTTAACATCAGTATTTCGTGCTACTAATTGATGTCTTGCATTGAAAAATTGACCATAGCTTAAATATGTCGCAATCAAAGCAGACATAATGGTCGCAGTTGTATGAATAAACACGACTAACAATTGAAATTTAATCGCTTGTAAAGGTGGTACGCCACCAATAATTAAGCCTGTCATCATACCAGGAATCGACACAAGCCCATATGTTTTAACCGAATCAATTGTTGGCACTATAGCTAAACGAATACTTTCACGTATTGCACCTTTAGAAGCCAATTTAGGTGTAGCTGCAAGTGATAATTTAGATTCAATATTAGTACCATCTTGTACGAATGCACGATCTAAATTCTGGTAAGCTAAATTAATTGCAATCAAGCCATTATTAGCAAGCATGCCGCCAATAGGTATAACTTCATTGGCTGTAAATTGAATGGCCCCTGTCGCAATAGTACCTGCAAGCGGTAATGCCGTTCCAATGAAGATAGCTAGAAATGATATCCAAAACACATGATGCATCACTGGTGATGCTCGACTAATTGTATTCCATGATGCATTAATAATAATGACCAATACACATAAAATAAGCAGCCATTTATCGTTTATTTTAAAAATATAATGCAGCAAAAATCCCAAAATGATTAATTGCACAATTGCGCGTAGTGTCGCAACAATTAAATCTTTAATAATATGTAAACCTTCTTTATATGAAATGATAATCGGAATGACTAAAAGCAATGCCGTCAATCCAAGTGCCGTATTACTCATGTTGATTCAACTCCTCAACCTTAGAAATTTTGCCATCAACAATCGTTATGCGCTTTTGAAAATGTCTCATACTTTGATCATCACTATGGGTAATCCACATGATAGCAACATCCTGTTCCACTAACTTAAAAATGATATTTTCTATCTTTTCTTTATTATGAACGTCTAATGCACTGGTCGATTCATCTAATAAAAGAATATCCGGTGTATACATCAGTTGGCGCGCTATAGCAATTCTTTGCCGCTCACCACCCGACATATTTTCCACTTCCGAACTTAATTGATAATGTCCCAAACCGACATCTTTAATTAATTGCTTTGCACGTTTTCTATCAAATTTATCATTACGTGCAAGTGATGGGAATATCATGTTATCTTCAATCGTTTCACCAAACAAGTCACTTTGCTGCATCAAATAACTGATTCGTTGACGCAATTCTTCCGGGTCATAATCATTATAGGGTTTACCTTTAAAATAAAGTTCTCCACTAGTTGGACTAATCAAATTACATATTTGCTTTTGAAATGTACTTTTACCACTACCTGATGGACCTATAATGGCAATACTCTCGCCTTTATCTACTTTTAGACTGATATGATCTAGTATGATTCTATCGCTCGCTTTATACACTAAATCTTTAATTTCTAACAACATTTGCACCGCTCCTCATGTAATATATCAGGTATATTATTCCCGTTTTTTTGGTTTTTAGTGCAATTATATTTAAGAAAAAATCATTTTCTTGTAATATCAAAATTTAGGCATAATTGATTTTCAGCATTTAAATTAAAAACAAAAAATCCTATTAACATGGATACTGTCTAATGACTAAGAATTAAAATTAGACAATTGTTTAACAACCTACCATATTAAAAGGATTCTTTATTATTTGTGGATTGGGTTACCACATGATATTTTTATAACTTTCATCATTTAATGAACGGACAATTTCAGTAACAAGACGGATAGAATTTTCATAATCATCTACATTGAGCACTGAAACATTAGAATGCATGTATCGCAGCGTAACACCGATTGTCATCGTGGGAATACCTTCATTTGCGACATGAATACTTCCCGCATCTGTACCTCCACCTGGTGTCGTATCCCATTGTACTTCGATGTTATGTTCCTTAGCTACATCTTTAATATGCTTACGCAAACCTTGGTGAGCAATACTTGTAGCATCCATCATAATGACAACTGGACCACCGCCTAGTTTACTATCGCTCGTTTGACCTGACATACCTGGGGTATCATAAGCAATACCTACATCGACAGCTATCGCCAAGTCTGGTTTAATCGTATTCGCTGCCACTTTCGCACCACGCAAACCAACTTCTTCTTGCACTGTGGCACCACTGTATAAGTTAATGCCAATATTTTCATCTTTTAAACGTTTTAATACCTCAATAGCTAATGCACAGCCATAGCGATTATCAAATGCTTTCGCAGTTAAATATTTATCATTTGCAAGCACTTCAAATTCACTATATGGCGTAACCATATTGCCTACTTCAACGCCAGCTTCTTCAGCTTCTTCCTTGCTACTAACACCAATATCTATAAACATATTTTTGATTTCCATTGGCTTTTTACGTTCTTCAGGCGTTAAGACATGTGGCGGTTTAGAACCGATGATACCTCTAATTTCTTTGCCCGAATCTGTTGTAATCGTTACTTTTTGAGATAGCATGACTTGATTCCACCATCCACCAACTGGCGTAAATGAAATAAAACCATGTTTATCAATCTTTGTTACCATAAAACCAACTTCATCCATATGACCAGAAATCATAATTGAGTATTGACCATTCTCAGCATTTTTCTTTCCAAAAATGCCACCCAAGTTATCTTCAATAATTTGATCACTGACAGGCTCTATATAGTTACGCATTGCTTCTTTAACTTGCATTTCATAACCAGCAATGCCGTTTACATCTGTTAAATGTTTAAGTAATTTGACTGACTGATTCATGTTATTCATCCTCCTGTATTTCAACTTTAAACTATTGTATCACTAACTTTCAGAAAAACGTTCCCTACCGCTTTATCATTTTCAGGCTTAAATATTTTTAAAATTTTGTGAGGAATCCGCTTAAAAAAACTCATATTTCTAAAATTTAATATTCCGAAAAAGTCACAATTTAAAATCCCTTATTATAATACGTTATTCTTTTATTGTTACTAATTTCAATCTGTTTAGTCTTGCGCTATTATAAAATTAAAAAGTGTAGAGATAACAACGCATTAACGTCGCTATTTTCCCTACACTTAAATACTAGTTTCTTTAATTAACTTATCATTAAAGTTATTCAGATATTGAATATTCATTAATCATAATGTGACCATGCCGATAGTATTAATACTTCTTTATTTCGATCATCTACGGTATAGACGACCCTGTGCTGATGGTTAATTCTTCTTGAATATCGCTCTAAATATTTAGGCTCTAATTTTTCAAAAGATTGTGTTATTTTATACGGATCATTTTTTAAAGTCTCAACAATTTCTAAAAATGACTTCTTTAAATAAGAATGTTTTATTTTCTTTAAATCTGATTTCGCTGAATTTTTAATCTTAACCGTGTAATTGCTCATTAAAGATTATCCCAATCAATATCATCTATATTTGTTGTACCACTATTATCTTTTTCTCTTTCTCTTACTTTGTCCATTGTACCAGTAGATTCAAGATATATTGTCTCTTGTATACTTTTCCAATCTTCTAAACCTATAATCACAGCATTATTTTCGGCATTATTGCCACTAATATAAATTGGTTCGTGATTATTATTAACATTTTTTAGTAATTGATAAAAATCTTTTCTCGCTTCTGTAGGGCTAGTGATAATCATATAAACCCTCCTTTGTTTTCTGTTACGCTAATTATAGCGTACGCACTTGAGTACGTCAATATTACCAACGAGTTCATCGTATTCTTAATACCTATATGCTATCGTACACAAGCTTTTGTTCTTTTCTTCCAACATACCGTCTATAATGCTCAAAAAGAAATCAGCAGTGGAACACACTACGTTCCCTACCGCTTTATCATTTTCAGGCTTAAATATTTTTAAAATTTTGTGAGGAATCCGCTTAAAAAAACTCATATCTTCAAAAAAAGTGACAAAATTTAAATTTTTGAATAACATCATTTTTTAGTAAATGTTATAATTTCTTTATAATACAAATATCGAAAGAAGGCGACTGACTTTGAAAAAATTATGTTCATTAATTGTAGTAGCATTAGTTTGTATCATTGCATTATCAGCTTGTGGTAAAGAACAAACCAAAACATATGAAGGTGATGTTAGTGGTAAACATGTACTAACTTCTATCACATATAAAGATGATAAAGTTTTAAAACAGTCTACAATCAACACAATTAAATATGACGATCTAGGTATGGATAAAGACGAAGCCAAAAAGTTATTCGCCAAATCTGAAAGTATTTTCAAAGACCTTAAAGGCGTAAAATACAAAGTAGACTATAAAGATAAAAAAGCAATTGAACACTTAGACATAGATTACACAGAAGTTGACATGAAAAAATTAAATAAACGTCTTGGTGTTTCAACTAAAGAAAATAAAGATATTAGTTTTGAAAAACTTGAAAAGCAATTAAAGCACAGAGGCTTAAAAGAAAAAGATAAAATGGACGACAAATAGTTTATAACATAAAAATGCCCTCAGATAAGACTAAGGTTACAAACCTTAACTCATATTCTGAGGGCTTTAATATTTGAAATTCTTGTGTGACCAGCATCCACTACTAATATAAAATTATTTGCAGTAACACTAAAATCCGCTGCTTTCATTTTCTCGAAATAGATAAATCAACTAATCAATTTTAATTTATAATCATGTATCGTTTGTAACTCACCATCGACTTTTCGATATACAATATGATCAGCAGTAATTTCTGTAGGACTGGATACGCCAACAGCTGCTGCAATATTGAATAAGCCTTCATGCAAACTTGTTACATAGTTTGTGACACGATATTGCTTTTCTCCAACAATCAATGCTTTTTCTTTTTTAGCATCTGTTGTTGCAACACCAACTGGACACGTATTCATGTGACATTGTTGACTCATTATACAACCGACACTAATCATCATCCCACGTGCGATATTTACAAAATCTGCACCTAAACCTAGTGCAATCGCAATTTTATCTGGTGTCACTAACTTACCAGATGCCGCCAATTTCACTTTATCTCGAATACCATATTTTTCTAACATGCCAGACACAATAGGTAGAGCTGTAAATAGCGGTAAGCCAACACCATCTTGTAATTCTTGGAATGTTGCACCAGTACCACCTTCACCACCATCAATCGTAATAAAGCTTGGATACTTATCTAGTTCCACCATCGTACGTACAAGTGTTTCAATTTCTGAAACTTTGCTTACTACAATTTTGAATCCTACTGGTTTTTGACCTAATTGCTGCAACTGATCGACGAAACGAATCAAATCTTCAGCATTATGAATAAATTCGTAACGGTTAGGTGAATTGATTGTTTTATAAGGTTCAACATTTCGGATTTTAGCAATTTCTTCGTTTACCTTTTCAGCTTCCATATGACCACCACGAGTCTTAGCACCTTGTGCCAACTTCAGCTCAAATGCGCGTACGTTAGATAACTGTGCAACCTCTTTAAATAAACCTTCACTAAAATTACCTTCTTTATCACGAACACCAAATAAACCGGGACCAATTTGGAAAATGATATCCCCATTACCTTTTAAATGATATTCTGATAAGCCACCTTCACCTGTATTCATCCAAGTGCCCGCTTTAGCTAGACCTTTAGATAAAGCTGTAATAGCATTTTTTCCTAAAGCGCCATAACTCATACCAGATTGTCCTACGATACGTTTTAAAATAAATGGATGTTTTAAACGTTCACCTAATTTTATTGCATGGTCATCACTTAAGTAATACGGATCAATCTTTGTCGGTACACGATATTCTTCACGACTAAATAAACGCTCATTCGCGATTTTATAAATGAATGTTGATAACAATGTTGTATTATCTACTGAAATCTCATTACGTTGCATCGGAAACATTGTGTTCTGTATGTAAAAGCCGTCTTGATAATCTTTAGTAGTACCGAAGCTGGTCATACGAGAGTTATATTTTCCAGCCAAAACGATATTTTTATAGTCATTACGTGAAAAAGGTTTCCCTTCATTATCCCCAGAAAATAAATACTGACGTAATTCCGGTCCCATTTTTTCTGAAATATATCTAATACGTGCTAGTAAAGGATAATTCCTTAATACACTATGTTGTGATTGTCTTTTATCTTTAATTAACCAAATAAGCCCGATAACAATAACCGTAAGCAGGAAGCCTACAACGATAATGTTAACTATAAATTGCATGACTGTAAGAAACGTCATTACAATCCCTTCCCCCAAAAAATTTCAATTCAATATTTATGATACACCTTACAAAATAAAACACAATGGAAGCGTTTCATTTTATAAAACAATTTTATGATATGTTTTTCATTTTAAATTTTAATGTATAAAACATACAATACAAAGTAATATGTGCTAAAGTATCTATATAATACAACTATTTAAGAGGTATACTATGTCAAATACAAATAAACATTACATAGAAGAAGAATACGCTACTGAACAATCTCGTTTTTTCAAACGTGATATTGGATTTATTTTCCTTTATATATTTTTGGTTAACATCTTGCCAATCATTATCGTCTTTTTAACTTTTGGGTTAGTAGCTGTATTCACTCAACAAGCCCCATGGGGTTTCTCTTTTCCTATTTCAATGAACATTAGCTATTTACTCGCAGTTATTATTTCACTAGCTATTTTTCGTCGGATGCATGAAGATGCGTTTATTCCAATGATACGTTCGCAAATCGTTGCTAGTGCTAAATATAAATGGCATATTCTTATATCATTTACACTAAGTGTCGTACTCTTTTTACTTTTAAATCATTTCAATATTTTCGCACTAAATGTAGATGCCTTTACTGTCTTTGACATTTACCCGCTCATTAAAGGGTATGGTTCCATCAGTTTAATAGCTATATTTTCGTTAACCATTATATTAAATACTTTGATTTGTCAACTTATTTTCCGTCATATTTTAATTCAAGAATTAAGCAGATTAATCCCTTTAAAGATTACAATAGTATTATCCGTTATTCTTGAAACACTGTACTATTATCCATACATTAATACATGGTGGGAATTCATTCCAGCATTGATACTAGCAAGTAGTGCGACTTACTTATATTTAAAATCATACCGTAATTTTATGGTGAGCTATTTTTATCAATTAGCAGTTATACTCGTTTTGCATATTTTCATGTAAAATATTTCAGAGTATTATCCATTATCCATACACATCAAAAAGCACACTTAAAAGTCAGTATCGCAACTCACTTCTAAGCGTGCTTTATTTAGATATACTGTCGTTCTAAAAACGAGCCATATAGAGAGCCTGAGACATAAATCAATGTTCAATGCTCTACAAAGTTATATTGGCAGTAGTTGACTGAACGAAAATGCGCTTGTAACAAGCTTTTTTCAATTCTAGTCAACCTTGCCGGGGTGGGACGACGAAATAAATTTTGCGAAAATATCATTTCTGTCCCACTCCCATGAATCGCCATGCTCAATATACCTTTTAAAATTTAAATATTCATTAACTTAATATGCTTTAAACTTTTTCATTAAAGACTACTCGCTGGGCGTGGTGTTGGTTTTTTCAATAAACTCATAATCATTATTACAATGACTAACATACCACAAATTAGATACATCCATTTAAATCCTACTAAATCGGAAATAGGTCCCATCAATGCGCCACCTAACGATATACCTAAGTCTGCACAGGCAATAAATAAACCTAACAACATATTACGACCTACTTTTGGTAAGACGAAGCTTAAGTATGATGTTAATGTTGGGTACACCATTGCTTGTGTCATTCCTATTAATATTGCACTACCATAGAAAATAATTGCACCTACTTGCGGACCAAATGCCACTACAAATGACGCGATCACTAATAATGATAGTACAGATACCATATATTTAGGATGCCACATACCATCTGACGGAATGTATTTCCTTAAGTAAAATCTTGCCACAACAACTGCGATGGCCTGTATTGTCAAAAAGATTCCCGCATTCGCGAATCCTAAACTCACTGTGTATAACGGTACAAATGTACTAACTGCACCAAATACAATCGATGCAACAATCATGATAATACCACTGTTCAACAACTCTTTATTTTTGAAAAATTGCGCAAAAACAGTTACAGCGTTAAACGGCATTTTTTCAATCTTATCTGACGTATCGGGTTCCTGTTCAGCAAAGGTCACGCGATAGCCAAAGAATGTTGTTGTTAATGCGATAAAGATAATGACAATTGCAAATAGTGAAATATTATTTGCATTCCAAATACCTACGGCAACTAATGGTCCAATTAAGTTTGGAATCGTTGAAAATAGCGAGTACAATGATACACCTTCAGAACGATGTTCCTCTGGTAATGCATCAATAATACCTAACTGTAAAGACATAGAAAAGAATGCCGTACACACACCTTGCATAACACGTGCTACGAAATAACCTTCTAATCCAGTAAAACCATAAATAATTAAAGCTATGGCATTGATGATCAAAATAATTCTTAATACTTTAATGGGACCGACACGAGCAATAATTTGTCCTGCCCATGGTCGAAACACCATTGCTGTTAACATGTATGCCCCCATAACGATACCGATAACCGTATTCGTTGCGCCTAAATCATGCCCTCGTAACGGTATAAATACGTTTAAGATTGCATTGGCACTAAAGAACATCAATGTTAATATATATAATCTCAAAAAGGGCCAAGCCATTGCACCTTTCATTATCTCACTCCTTAGAATGATAGTTGTTTTTCTATTAATTCTCTTGTATAAGCATTGTCACTTTTATGCAATGCGCTTGTCGGAATTTGTTCTTCTATTTTTCCGTTTTTAAAAATAATTAATTGATCACATAAATACGTGGCAGCTTGAATATCATGTGTGATAAAAATATAACTCAACTGACGCGTTTCACGTAAATGAATCAATAAATCTAATATTTGTGTTTGAATTGACATGTCGAGTGAACTAATGGCTTCATCAAACAAAATATATTTAGGGTTAATACATATTGCACGCGCAATCGCAACACGTTGCGCCTCTCCACCTGATAACATATTAGGATATTTATCCATGTATGCCTTAGATAGACCGACTTCTTCCAACAATGTAATTGCTTGAACTTCCATAACATCTTTAGGTTGTCCATCACATTGACACATCACTTCAAATAAGATTTCTCTAACAGTCTGAAATGGATGTAATGATGACGTATAATCTTGAAATACAGCACCAATTTGATGACGTCTCACTTTCTTCTTATGCATCGGTTGATCATTTAAGGTTACACAACCTTTATCCGGTTTCTCAATACCTAATATCATACGACTCAATGTCGATTTACCGCTACCACTTTCTCCGATAATCGCAATCGTCGCACCGATTGGACACTCAAATGACACACCTTTCACGATAGGTGTTCGACGACGCTTAAAAACATGTGCGCTTTGATATGACTTTTCAACATCTTTAATTTTAATCATGTACATCACCCCTCATCACATGTTTAAAATGATCATTAATCTTCTTCTTCGTTGATAATAAATACTTCGTATAAACATGTTCTGGATGATGCAAGACTGATTCACGTGTCCCTTGTTCAATAAGCTGACCATTTTTCATCACAACAACACGGTCTGCAATCTTGTTAATAACCGTTAAATCATGTGAAATGAAAATCATCGCACAGTCAAAGTGTTTTTTAATATCTATAAATGCTTCCAGTACATCATATTGTGTAATTGTATCTAAAGCCGTTGTCGGCTCATCAGCAATGATTAACTTTGGTTTCAAAGCTAACGCTAAAGCAATCATCAATCGCTGTAACATTCCTCCTGATAACATGTAAGGGTATGATTTTAATATACGTTTAGAATCTTTCAAACTTAAATAATCCATATATTCAATCAATGTCTTTTCAATTTCTTGTGTAGACATTGACGTATGTACTTTCATAGTCTCAAACATTTGTTTACCGACAGTAGTTGATGGGTCAAAGGCACGACTACCTTGTTGCATGACCATCGCAATGTCTTTACCACGGTACTTTTTCAATTGCGATTCAGATAATGACAACATTGATGTACCATCAAAGATAATTTCACCTGTCACCCCGAGTCGTTCGAGATTCAAACCAATAATCGATTTACAAGTGATTGATTTACCGCTACCACTTTCTCCAATAACGCCTAAAGTTTCACCCTTAGTTAATGTAAAATTCACATCACTCACGAGTGGTTGATCTGTCCAGGTATCTGTAATCGTCAAATGTTTAACTGTTAACAATGTCATGATTGCACCACTCCTTTTTTCACAGAACGAAGTTTATCTTTAGAAGAGATGCGGGGATCAATAGCAATTTGTAAAGCATCGGATAAGAAGTTAAATGCCATCACTATAATCACTATGGCAATACCTGGCGCAAACATCATTTCAGGATGTGTAAACATCACTTTTCTAGCTTCGTTAAGCATCATGCCCCACTCTGCAGTAGGCGCTTTGACACCTAATCCTAAAAATGAAAAGCCAGATATTTGCAAGATCATTGAACACATCGAACTACTAGAGATGATAGCAATATCTGCTAATGTTAACGGCATAATATGTTTGTGAATAATTTTCATATCATTCATACCGATTGTTTTAGCAAATCTTACATGGTCAGAAGCAGTGTACTGCATAACACTTGTACGTATAACACGACAGAACCATGCCCAACGCGTCAAAATAAATGCCATGATAATATTTTCGGCACCCATACCAAACAATGCAATTAATGCTAACGTTACAACATAACTTGGGAATGCCAACATAACATCACACGCACGCATGATTAAGGCGTCAACAAACCCTTGGAAATATCCTGATAAGAATCCTAAAATAGATCCAATAAGTACAGAAACAAATAGCGCAACAAAGACATATAACAAACTTGGTCTAATCGCATAAATTAACCTAGTTAAAATATCTCTACCTAAATGGTCAGTACCTAGTAGATGTTGAAAACTCATGCCAGCAAATTTGTTTGCTGTATCGATATGGTTAGGATCATAAAATGTCACAAGTGGTGCTGCTAATCCTAAAAAGACATATAATACAATAATGCCTAAAGCAATTACTGCACCTTTATCTTGTAATAATCGTTTTAAAATTATCATCGTGCGCCCTCCCTTAATCTTGGATTTAATAGCGCATTAATGATATCTGCTAATGTATTAAATACAATAAATAATACCGCTACAATTAATACATATGCTTGAATAACTGGAAAATCGTGTTCAAGTATTGCTTTTAAACTTAATTGACCTAGTCCAGGCCATGCAAAGATATACTCGATAACAACTAGTCCACCCATTATCATTGGTATAGACATACAAAAGATTGATACCGCAACTTGTAAAGCATTACGCAACACATGCAACATTAATGTGATAGATTTCACACCGCTTGCTCTTAAATAAAGTACATAATCTTCATTTAATTGTTCCACCATCGAGCGTCTAACATTTCTAAAGTAAATAGCAGCATAGGCAATCGTAATAACGATCACTGGCAATATGTAACTTTCTGGACCTGTTAATCCAGAAGTCGGCAATATGTTTAACTTCACTGAAACGTAAATAATAAGTATTGAAGCTATCCAATATGATGGTAATGCAGTTAGAAAGAAAGCCACTGAACGTATCGCACGATCAGTGAACTTTCCTCTTTTTAATGCACTAACTACACCTAAAATAATTGATGTAATCATCACCATAACACTTGAAATTATTGTTAATTTCAATGTATTCATAAATGCTGGACCAATGCGTTCAGCAACAGGATCACCTGTAATGTAGCTTGTACCAAAATTAAATTGCATCGCTTCAAGTAACCAATTTTTATATTGAATTAATAATGGATCATTGAAACCGTACTTCTCATTCGTTTCTGCAATCAACTCTGGTGTTACATTTGGCGTCCCTTGTGCATGTAAAATTGTCACAGCTGGATTTTCATTTGTAATATACGTCAATAGAAATGTCATAAAACTTACTACAATCACTAATGGAAACATGAGCGCAATACGTTTTAAGATAAATTTGAACATCTAATTGCTCCTTTATTTATACTGCATTTCATTGAATGGTAATTCATACTGTGATTGTGTGAATGATACTTTTTCTAAATCTTTCGGCGCAACAACTGTCATACTACCGTGTGAAATAGGGATAAAGATACCTTCATCATCAATTTGTTTCAAAATGTTTTTATAAGCGCCTGAACGCTCTTTACCGTTTTGGATTTTAAATGCGTCATCAATGCTGTTGTATATTTTATCTTTGTTCTCAATGCCTGATGTTGCACTTTCATAACCATTTTTCGCTTTAAATGCTGCAATAGTACTTTGTGGATCGTACAATAATCCCCAAGTTTGGTTGAACATTAAGTCATAATCACCAGAAGTACGACGTTCAGCAATTTTATCTGATGTTTCGCCATTGATGTTTAACTTAATACCCATTTTCTTAAATTCTGCTTGTAAGTATTCTGCTTGTTCTTTTTGACTTGAAGAACCTTTGTCATAGTACATTGCCATTTCAAGGTTTTTACCATCTTTTTGACGAACATCGCTGTCTTTACCTTTCTTCCAACCAGCTTCATCTAATAATGATTCTGCTTTTTTAAGGTCATACTTACGTGTTGGCATATCGAAATTAATATCTGTTACATTTTTCGCAAATAATTGAGTTGCTGGTTTTTCTTGACCATCTAAAATTTCTTTGGCAATTTTATCTCTGTTTACCATATGACCAATCGCTTGTCTGACTGTTTTGTCACTCACAGCGTTATCTTTTTTACCAGAATTGACAACTAACATTTTCGTATTCATAGGTTGACTACGCTTAACTTGATAGTCACCTGTATCTTTCAATTGTTTTAAAGAGTCTTTGTCTAAGCTATCCGTACCTCTATCATCTGTGAAGGCAAAGTTCGTTTCACCTTTTTTCATTGATAGGAATGCTGTTTCACCAGCAGGCATTACTTTTGCTTGTACTTTGTTAAGTTTAGACTTTTCGCCCCAGTATTGATCATTTTTGTTAAAGTCTGCAGACTCATCTTTTTTATGTTCACCTAATTTAAATGGACCAGTACCATCGAACTTTTTAACGCCATCTTTTGTTGTACCGTTTTTAAAGTCTTTTGGAGACACAAATACATATGGACGAGGCATCGCTAATTCAGCCAATGCAGGTTGATATGCTTCTTTCAAATTCAATTCAACCGTGTACTTATCTTTAACTTTAACATTGTCAATTAATGTTGAAATCTTTAACCAAGAATGCAATTTTTTATTTTGTTGAACCGCATCAATATTTTTCTTAACTGCGTCAGCATCAAATGGTGTACCATCATGGAATTTAACGTCATCTCTCAAATGGAATGTATATGTCTTCCCATCTTCAGACACATCCCATTTTTTAGCTAGTAAAGGCTTAATTCCATCTTTCGTGTTACGTACAAGCGGCTCGTATATCATACTTTCAGCAGACATCGATCCACCGTAAACATGCGGATTCATATCACCGATATCTTTAACCGTCGTATACGTTAATTGCTTGTTTTCTTTTTCCTCCTCTAAACCTTTATTACCGCCACAACCAGTTAAAATTAGCCCTGATGCAAGTAACATTGCACTCATTTTAGTTAGTTTTCTCATTTGCTTTTCCTCTTTCTAAATTGATAAGTTGCATTACTTAATCAAATCGTAATGATTATTTTTCTCAATTATTTGCTTATTTTTATGTAAATGTCAAACATAATTCAATAATTTTTTTCTATTATAAAACTTCAAACCCTTATTGTGAAAGCGTTCTATTGATTTCCAAAAATTTTGTGACGAGTGCTTTATCTCCTTCAAATAGATTTGTATTAAATTGAGAAGATAAGTGTTGATCTTGATGCATATCCTTGTACGCCTGGCAACTTGCTTCATAGCGAGTTAGGAACTGATCAATCATTGGCGTTTTGATACCTAGCATTTTCCCAATATGCTGAATCATCGCCGTTCTGTAATAATCTTCACTTGGCATTCTTGGAATTTGAACAACATCCTGTTCATTTTTATAGACTTGCTTAAATGGTACAGCTGAAAAATCAAAGTAATGTCCGTTTTCGTCTGGCTGTGAAAATGGATCAATGAGGATTGCGGTATATCTTACATAAAGCAGATATTCTTGTAAGATATCTGGCAAGATTTCGAAATGCTCAATATCACCTTCATCCAAAGTTTCAGGACGTACTGGATAATTTTCCTTCACCATAAATTGAAGCAGGTTGACTGACGGCACTCTAAATGCTTGTAAAATAGCCATCATTTCCTTCCACATTAAACGCATTTCACGGATTAGTGTCATCGTTATCGGTCCTTCAGGAAATAACTTATACACATAAACCGGTACATCCGTCCCTTCGAAAATGGCTTTCAATGAAAAGTCATTCATAAATAGTGGTGGGTGCACATAAAGCGAACTGTTTCGCGTTTCAGCGTGCAGTGGCGATTCAACGACTTCTAATTGAATTTTCAATTGCTCAGCTAAAGCAGAGATTCGTTGACACATTGTTGAGTTTGAATGTGTCGATCCCATGTACAATTTCTTTTTTACACCTGTTGTCAACACATGATTAGGCGCTTCTTTATCAACAATACGTGTATCGCCAAGATAAGTTGAGAATGAAATCACTTCGATATCTTTATTAAATTTAGACATAAATTGTTCGACAATCATTTGCGAACCAAATGTCGGTGATATTAAAATGACATGTTTGACACTTTGCAAAGTTTCTAACGACAATTGCTGTAGTGTGTCATAATAAGCATCTGCTGTGCATGCCATGACAACCGTTTCGTATTCACCATTAACGTTTTTAACGTCTTTATACAAACGATTAATTTCAAACTTACCTTCCAGATGTTGATGCGCCTCGTTTTGTATTTTGACTTCAAATTGTTTCTCTTTTTTATACGCTTGATATAAGCGTTTTGATTTTTCTGATGTTGAGGCACGTCCAACCATATCAATCTCATAATCTGATTTTAAATAGCAAATATTCGCTAATTGGATTGCGACCGGACCAGTGCCTATCATTAATAATTTAGACATCCGTAATACCTACCTTTATAGCTGCTTTTTTATAAAGTGCTATATCAAAAATTTGCTGTGGTCTCATATGTTTATTCACACATTGCCACTTATCTTCCGCTGTTTCTTGTGACGGATAATTAAATATTGCTTTGATGCCATCACCAAAGCGCATTGCAACTACGACATTTTCATTTGTTAAATCATATAATTCTTCTAAAATGCTGTACTTTAAAGGAATTGTCGAGCTGAATATGATATGCGTCACATCTTTGATATCTTTAAGTTCAGATACCTTTTGATCCGTAATTGTTATATCTTCATTTGGTGCTAAGACGTTAACGATTCTGCGCCCTAGGTCAACGGCTTGTGGATCAATATCAATACCGATAACTGAAGCACCTGTTTCTTTTGCTACTTGAATTAACGTCATTGGATATGCACCTGAACCAACTAACAATAATTTGTCATTGCTAGCTATACTACATTGTCCAAACTCTTCATCAATACAATGTTCTATATTGTCAAAGTAACCTGTGGTAGACGCCTGTCCGTCTAATAGACGTCTCGCTCTAATGACTTCCACTTGTTTAACACACTGCGCTGTAATATATTGCAGTGATTTTATTAATTGTGCTTTTTCTTCAACGTCACGCCAAGCATTAAATTGTTGTTCATAAATAGGATTTAAAATAAATTCACTATAGTCATCCATCAATGTTTCTAATGCTTCGATATATTGATCGTCTTGTAATACACGCTCGTAATGCGCTTCAAACTTTTCTAAATATTGTTGTAATATCAATTTGATTTCATTATTAAAGTTATTCATTGTAGGCTCCTTATTCTATATATGCTTTTCCTGTAGCTACAGTTGTAACCTGTCCTTTAATTGAAGTTTGATATCCCAATTGATGACATCGCTTTGATGTCACTAAAATACTGCCCCCTGGCTGATGTACTGTAAAATCTTTGCATGCGTCATTACGTTGATAATTATTAAAAACCCCAATTGATGCTGTACCAGAACCACAGCTATTTTCCCAAATTAAACTTTGAATTTCTGGTATATAGATTAATGGCTGTAAAAATTGACGTTGTTCATCAAAAAGCATCATACCTACTGTTTTATATTTGTGACTCCATTGTTGCTCACGCACAAACGCTTCAACCAAATGTTGAATTTCTGTTGTTACTTGTTTAACTGGAATCACATAATGTACATATGTTTCATAAATAATTTCTATTGCTTTCCATGAATGATTACCCATATTAATTGTTGTTGGCACAACACGATGGGCTTGTGGCATTTGAACTTCATAGTATTGGCAATCATGAATTGCGCATTGCACTAAATCCGAACAGCCAGACACCTTCACCTTAAACTGTTGGTCTTTAAGCAAATGACTTTCTTGCAAATGATGTATATATGACATCGTCGCATTACCGCAAAATTCATTACCGCTCATAACTAAGTGAAAATCATTGCCATCATCATTTTGTGTTGATTCTATAAAGCCTACCTGTTCACAACATACATGTGTTGCGGCCATCAACTGATTGGCGATAGATGCATATTCACTAGCATCATGTTTTGAATGAACAAGTATCGTCATATTCCCCGAAGGATTATACTTAGAAAATTCTATAACCTGCCGATTCATACGACACTCCTTTAGATGTATTTTTAGAGCCTCTGTAATTTTAATTACTAGAGGCTCTTATGCAGTTGTTGCGAAGCAAACAACTGTATTCCTCTAAACCTGTAATTTTTTAGAAGATGAACCTAATAGCTCTATCTAGTAGGTAAGTCATGCTAATTCGCAAAAGCGAAAACCATGGCTCTTATGCAGTTGTTGCGAAGCAAGCAACTGTATTCCTCTAAACCTGTAATTTTTAATAGAAGATGAACCTAATAGTTTCCCATCTATTAGGTAAGTCATGCTAACCCGCAAAGTGGAAAGCATGACTTAGTAATCGGTTGTTGTATCAACATGCAACCGTAAACCTTATTTAAAGTTGCTTCTTGTGGCTCTACAAGCGAATGCAGTTGTCCGTTAACTACATTCACTTAGATGCTTTTACTGTTTTCACCTCAACTAAAACTTCAAAAAAGTTGCAGAAAACAAATCGTAACTATTACGATTTGATTATATACTATATTAGTTGAGAATCATTGTCAATAAAGGTTGTAAATGAATGCACATTTATATTTTGATAATCCTTCCATAAACATCGTATTCTCAGCACATTCAAGTCTTTTTGAAAATTTTTATCAATAATTGAATAGAAGTTCCGTTCTCGTCAGTTCAAAATTTTACGTAAGTTGTCTCTGCGTATTGCTTTAGTGAGAATAACCCACACTTGTGGAAACGTCCTTTTGTTAATCTACAATGGATCCCCTTGTCTTTCGCTAACATTTCCTATCACCAATCCTGTAACGAATTTTCATCGTCAAGTTGTTGCCCATGCAATGCGCACCAAAAAAAGCTTTGTACAATTTCGTACAAAGCTTTAAAAATTCAAATAAAAATATCATTATTTTAATGAACTAGCCATATCAGATTTTATTTCGTTTGCTAATACTTGTAATTCAGGGAAATAATTATTAGCAAAGCCAATTATTATTTTATTTTTTACAAACGTGTTAATATCTCGATCTTCTGGAATCGTATTTTCTATTAAATTCAAAAGCTCACTATGACTTATGTTCTCTATACTTACTGTATTTAAATATTTTAAAATCGCAAGATACAATTCATCAAATACTTCATGTTCAAAATCAAAGTCCAATAATAATAAACTAACGGAATTAGTTTCTAACTGATTATCTCCAATTTTATCTGCAATCTCTCTTATAGCTTGATATAGCAATCTAAAACTTTCTTTTTCTTTTAACATAAAATTCTCCTTAATTTATTAGAATAGACAAAATACAGCTTATTTTAAAGATACTCCAAAAGTTTGAACTCGAGATTCTGATAAATTAGATGCACGACCTACAATACGTTAAAACAAGCTTTAAGCAATACACTTCAAATGAACAATATGTGATTTTCAAAGATTAATTAATCTCGGCTTTAAATGTCTTTCATTGCGACAATATGCATACATTGCCTACTTCATGCCAAATTCTTTTCCACTGGATATCGATTTTAAATAATTATTCCAATGTCCGCTTCCACGAATCATCACTCAACATCTCGCCAGGCCATGTGTAAGCCATAACACCACCGTCAATACGAATTGTTTCACCTGTAATAAATGAACTCTCATCAGATGCTAAAAAGACAACGAGCTTGCCTACTTCTTCTGGTTTACCTAAACGTCCCAGCGGTGTCATCCATTTCTGATTTTCTCTGAATGCTTTGCCTTCCTTATCTTCACTCGTACCTGTCAGTTTATCTACTAACGGGGTTTCAATCGTACCTGGTGCAATCGCATTAGCTCGAATGCCATCTCTACCATATTCGATTGCAATGGATTTCGTAAAATTAATCACTGCCCCTTTCGCAGCATTATATCCTGAGCGATACAAATCTGCTGCCTGTCCTGAAAATGAAGATGTGTTAACAATAGAGCCACCTTTAGTCATCATTAAAGGTAACATCATTTTCGTCATCAAAAATGTTCCACGCATATCTACATTCATAATCTTGTCATATACATCTGTTGGATACTCATGAATTCTACCAGCCGCATTATCCACACCGGCATTATTAAATAACACATCAACATGCCCAATCTGTTCTCTAATTTCTGATGCAAAATTGTCAATTTGTTGTTCGCTTGCTATATCCACAATATAAGCCTTTGCTTTGTCACCATTACTTTTAATTTTATCGACAGTCTCCGATACCGCTTCAGCTATGTCTACCGCCAATACATACGCACCTTCTTGAGCTAAAGCGATTGCAGAAGCTTGTCCGATACCTGTACTTGCTCCTGTTACGACTGCAACTTTATTTTCCAAACGTTTCATTCAGTCACTCCTATACAACATATCTTAAACTTACAGTCCTTATTTTCCACTGTTCAATGCTTCATAAACCTAATAGATAAGTCTCCAGGCAGTCTTATCTACTCTCTGCTATACAATTTCTATTGAATAACTCAAAATATTTAACAATATTAGATTTTTCATTTTCTGAAAATTGTTACTTTTGAGAGTATTTTTTGTTACACTTTAAATATTTAACAAAGGGGGGAATCATTGATGACATCAAAACATCAACAAAAGGGGTCTATCGTCAATCGTTTCTTGAATAGTGTTGAAAAAATTGGAAATAAATTGCCAGATCCTAGCGTTTTATTCTTTTTAATGTGTGTGGGCTTAGCCATTATGACGTGGTTTATCTCATTATTTAATGTATCTGTTAAGCATCCAGGTACGCATCAAACCATTTATACTAAAAATATAATTAGCCATGATGGATTTACGATGATAATGAATGATACGATTAAAAATTTCTCAGAGTTCCCAGCATTAGGCTTAGTACTAGCAGTGATGATTGGTATTGGTGTTGCAGAGAAAACAGGATACTTCGACAAGTTAATGATTTCTGTTGTGAATCGCGCACCACGTTTCTTAATTTTACCGACTATTATATTAATTGGTATTTTAGGTAGTACAGCCGGCGATGCTGCGACAATTATCTTGCCGCCGCTCGCAGCGATGCTTTTTATTAAAATTGGCTATCATCCTATCGCTGGACTAACGATGGCATATGCTTCCGCTGTAGGTGGCTTTGCCGCAAATATAGTTGTTGGTATGCAAGATGCTTTGGTCTATTCATTTACAGAACCAGCAACACGTATCGTTTCAGATTCTATTAAAACAAACGTTGCTATGAACTGGTACTTTATCGCAGCGAGTGTCGTTGTATTACTTCCTACGATATTGCTAGTTACAACTAAACTGATTATTCCTAGGTTAGGTCAATATGATGATCGTTTAATGCATGATGATCATGAAGAAACGTCTTCACATATTACTGACAAAGAAGCTCATGCTTTAAAATGGGCAAATATCAGTTTCATAGTCACAATTATTTTATTAATTATTACAGCCATTCCTGAACATAGCTTTTTAAGAAATGCTAAAACAGGCAGCTTACTAGACGATGCGCCATTAATTAACGGTGTCGGATTAATTATTCTTGTTGTATTTTTAGTACCTGGATTAGTTTATGGGATTTTAAGCAAAGAAATTAAAAATACAAAAGACTTAGGTAAAATGTTCGGCGATGCTGTAGGATCAATGGGAACATTTATCGTTATTGTGTTTTTTGCAGCACAGCTACTTGCGTATTTAAAGTGGAGTAATTTAGGAATTATCGCTGCTGTTAAAGGTGCCAAATTATTAGAACATCAAAACGGCATTGTATTGATACTAGGTATTATTGTACTGAGTGCAATGGTCAACATGTTAATCGGAAGCGCATCGGCTAAATGGGGTATTTTAGGACCGATATTCGTACCAATGTTAATCCTTATCGGCTTTCATCCCGCATTCACACAAGTCATTTACCGTGTAGGAGATTCAATTACCAATCCAATTACACCGATGATGCCGTACTTACCTTTATTATTAACTTATGCACAAAAATACGATAAACGCATGAAACTCGGAGCCTTACTTTCTAGTTTAATGCCG
Organism: Staphylococcus sp. EG-SA-18; assembly: GCF_017151825.1. Classification (NCBI taxonomy): domain Bacteria; kingdom Bacillati; phylum Bacillota; class Bacilli; order Caryophanales; family Staphylococcaceae; genus Staphylococcus; species Staphylococcus sp. EG-SA-18. The sequence continues at coordinate 19,380 of NZ_JACYVY010000003.1, read as the reverse complement.
TATTCAATCGCGCTAAGTATTGTGTGGACAGTATTTGTCATTATTTGGTTCCTATTAGGTATCCCTGTTGGACCAGGTGGACCGATATTCGTTAAATAACAGTATTCAAAGGGATAAATTAAAATGCCACTATACAAGATTTGACCTGTATAGTGGCATGATTTGTTATGATATAGCGTTCGAGATGAAACTCTGTATTTATATGAAGAATTATAGTTTATCACTAATAATATTTAGCCTGTTCCAACCGTTAATTTGGTTTACAACAAAGACAAGATCAATAATTTGTTCTTCATCATAAAATGATTTTAGCCGGTCAATAATTTCAAACTTCTTAAAGTCTTTGATTGAATTTAACATTTCTGCAAATTCAAGCGTCACTTTTTCTTGATCAGTAAATAAATCTAAATGTCTAAAACTCAAGACTTCATCAATTTTCATTTGTGTTACACCCAATTCCTTTAATTCTTTTTTATGGATATCAACACAATAATGACAACCGTTAATTTTTGAAATTAATAACTTAATCAATGCACTAAGTTCATCATTAACGGGTGATTGATGAATAAACTTTTCACCTTGGCTCATTACAGACATTAACTCTCCATTTTGTTTCTTGTAATTATACGGCATTTGCAATCTCTCCTTTACATTGTTTAATACCAATCCAGTGATACTACACTTCGAACAATATTGGATAGAATTTGAAATTCTGTATAACATCTTGTCAATCTATGTTTTAGTTAAAACATTTAGCGCTTATATTTAAAAAATATATAAAATATGAAAACAGATTGAAAGGATATTATACCTTGCTCTACCCTTTTTTATAAAAAATCACACACATTTGAGAAAATTTGATAATGTCAATAAACCACGTCATCGACATTGTTATTCGATATATATTGTTCTTATAATGGCCAAACTATTATTCCATTTAAATTAACGTGGTTCGTTTGTGTTAATGTACTGTACAAAACTGGGGAAGTATTGGTGATGATGAAGTGATTGATATTAATTGCGAAACACCTTCGATAGCAATGACATAGATTATTGGAAGATTAAATCAAAAATAAAGAAGACCCTAGTGGCCTTCTTTTTTGTCTAATTCTTCTTTAATTTTTTCAGGAGATTTTAATTGATTTGCTGGTTTTAGTAACTCACTTAATCTTTCACTTTCTATCATAGTACCACCAAACTGATAATTATGTTCTGGAGACCCATATGCAACAAAATCAGCTTTTTTGTTTTCATTGATGTAACCTTCAATTACGGCATCGCCCATAGGTCCTCTTTTTAAACTTGTGAAATGCACAGATTTAATCGTGTTTGGTTCTTTGGTATTATGCTTGAGATAGAGTGTAATACGCTCCTGTTGTTCTTTGTAGTAAAGTGCTTTTTGTTTTTCTTTTTCGTCATATTTCATTTTTAAATAAATGACGGATGCAACTATACATATACATAAAATGACACCAATAATTATAAAACCATGTTTTTTGGACATTAAAGCAACTCCTAACTTTAGTGACTCTTCTTTTTATTTAGTTCTTTTTTTATATCATCTGGTGATTTTAATTGATGCGCTGGTTTTAGTAACTCACTTAATCTTTCACTTTCTATCATAGCACCACCAAACTGATAATTATGTTCAGGTGTAGCATAAGCAGTAAAATTATCTTTTTTGTTTTCATTGATGTAGCCTTCAATCACAGCACTTCCCATAGGACTTGTTTCAAAGTTAGTGAAATGTACAGTTTTGATTGTGTTTGGCTCCTTGGTATTATGCTTGAGATAAAGTGTAATGCGCTCTTGTTGTTCTTTATAGTATATTGCTTTTTGTTTTTCTTTTTCATCATATTTAATTTTAAAATGTATGGCCGTAACAACTATACATATACATAAAATGACACCAATAATTACAAAAACATGTTTTTTGTTCATTAAAGTAACTCCTAACTTTAGTGACTCTACTTTTTATTTAGTTCTTTTTTTATATCATCTGGTGATTTTAATTGATTTGCTGGTTTTAGTAACTCACTTAATCTTTCACTTTTAATTAAATCACCTACAAATTGAAAGTTATTTTCAGGTGATGCATAGGCAACAAAATCATCTTTTTTGTTTTCATTTATGTAACCTTCAATCACAGCACTTCCCATAGGACTTGTTTCCAATTTTGTGAAATGCACAGATTTAATCGTGTTCGGTTCTTTAGTGTTATGCTTGAGATAAAGTGTAATGCGCGCTTGTTGTTCTTTATAATAAATTGCTTTTTGTTTTTCTTTTTCGTCATATTTCATTTTAAAATAGATACTTGCAACACTAATTAATATGATTAACATAATACTAGTTAATATTAAAATTTTCTTTTTCGACATCTATCACCAGCTCCTAAAATGTGGTGGGATTTTATACAGTTTACATATTTATGATACTACAAAACACACTCTTACAAAGAAAATCTATAATTTTAATCTAGGTCAAGGAAAAGCAGCCAAAAGTGTTTATATAAGATCAACGAAATATTGCGGGTATAAAGTGGTTAACAGATAAATACAGTGGAATGTTGTACTAAAAATTCAAGTTTTTATTTTTTTGTGTAAGTGTGATTAGCTTGAAAACAAAATTAAAACGACCGCATAGTTTTAGCGGTCGTTCTTTTTAGAATCTAGTTCTTTTTTTATATCATCAGGCGTTTTGGTTTGATGTGCTGGTTTTAATAACGTGCTTAAATTTTTACTTTTGATTAAACTTCCACCAAATTGATAATTATGTTCTGGAGACCCATATGCAACAAAATCAGCTTTTTTGTTTTCATTGATGTAACCTTCAATTACGGCATCGCCCATAGGTCCTCTTTTTAAACTTGTGAAATGCACAGATTTAATCGTGTTTGGTTCTTTAGTATTATGCTTGAGATAAAGTGTAATACGCTCCTGTTGTTCTTTATAGTAAATTGCTTTTTGTTTTTCTTTTTCGTCATATTTCACTTTTAAATAAATGACTGTAGCAACTATACATATACATAATATGACACCAATAATTACAAAAACATGTTTTTTGTTCATTAAAGTAACTCCTAAAATGTGGTGGAAAATGAAAAATTTTTTGTAATCTATAATTATGAACATTACAGATTATAAACCATAACACTAACATCGCCCCATTCATTAACTCGATTGTTAAAATCACCAGTTAGTGAAAATTGTGCAAGGAATAATTGCCTATCATGCTTTTATATCATTATTGCCTTACTAATATTAACAAAACCGATAGCTATTACATTAAATGTCTATCTCCCACACCTCAAACACATTTTTATACAGGACGCACTGTAATTTCATTCACGTTAACGTGACTCGGTTGTGTTAATGCATACAATACCGCTTCTGCAATATCTTGTGGATCAAGCTTTTTACGATCACTTGGATTATATGCGGCAGTTATTGCTGTATCTACCATTCCTGGTGAAATGCTTGTTACTTTAACACCTGTCTTTGCCAACTCTTTTTCTAATCCTTGAGTAATAGTGTGAACTGCTGCTTTCGTCGCACTATAAATCGTACTACTTTTCGTTACTTCAAAGCCAGAAATAGATGCAATGTTAATAAGATGGCCACTTGATTGTTCTAACATAGTTGGTAATGCAGCCTGTACCGTATATAAAGTGCCTTTGATATTCACATCAATCATACTATCCCACTCATCTACTTGATAATCAGTAATCTTAGACGACAACATTTGCCCCGCACTATTGATAACAATATCCAAACCACCGAATGTTTGTTGTGCAATTTTTATCAATTCATCGACTTCTTCTTTATTCGTTACATCTGTTGGCACTACCTTCACACTATCTTGTGACAATTGATTCGCTACGTTTTGTAATTTTTCTTTATTTCTACCTGCTAAGACAACTTTCGCCCCTTCTTCATGTAGTAATGTTGCAATTGCTTCTCCAATACCACTACCTGCACCTGTAACTACTGCTATTTTATCTGTTAATACTGTCATAATGATCGACTCCTTTGATTCTTTTTATTTTTTCAGGGTAAATCATAAATACATATTACTTTTAAAAAGCGTATCACAATTCATATAACGGTCATAATAACTCGCTTCATTTTCGTGAATAAAGTATATTCCAAGCCATTCGAAATATACAATTAATCGTTGCTTATATTTTTTATTTTTAAAAATGTTGAAAAATCGTCACTTCTTTATTGTAAAAACATTATATTAGTACTAAAGTTAATACTGTGATTTATCATTCGATTGAATGATTAGAGGGAGGAATAAAACATGACATATCATGAGCGTGTTTTAGCATTAAGAGCTGAAAGTAAAAGAACCGCATTTGATTTTCGATTCGAAGATTTATTTAGCAAAGAAGAATGGCTAAGTATGTCGCTTGCAGAAAGACAAAAAGCTGAAAAAGCATTTCGACACGAAGTTAAAAATATGGACGATGTAAGAATGCCCTTCTCAAGTGTCCATGACGCCCAAGTAAAATTATATAATGTTGTATATTCTTATAACGGCATTAAACGTAATTTTAAACAAGTTGAAAATGAAGGATTCTAATATCATTTCGTTTATATATAGCAGACATGATAGAATTTTATATGTAAATCTTGTAGGTAATCGTTTTAAAAATAATATAAGCATGACTAAAGCCACATCCAATATAGGACGTGGCTTTTAGTATCGTTCCAGATTTGTGGGGAGTTAGGGTTTACTTAATTAAAGGGGTCTGCCCTCAATTGCTCACCAACGAGGGCAAGTTACATCAATCACACTTCAATTGCCGCAGACTAGGGGTAGTAATCATTGGCAATAAGAACTAGTTAGTGACTAACGATTTACGTTCCATAGCAAAGTGATACAAACGCTCAGCATCAATGTAAGGCATAGAATCAATAGTTAGGTAACCATCTTTGATGTCACCAATTAATCCTTGATTTACACCAGTGTTCACGTAAATATCATAGCTACTTACGTCTGAGAAAATAAGCGCTTCAATCTCTTTTCTCATAATCATCACTCCAATGTTTATATATTATTTATATAAACTCTCTCGTCTCTCTCTATTTATTAACTTCTTACAAGACTAATATTACATGAATTTCCAAATAAATAAAGGGTTTTGTGATGTATTTCACAAATTTATCACTATTTTGGAAAATTAAGAAATATTTAATTATATAAAAGTTTAATAAGTAAGAAAATATGATAAAATGTAGATGTTCTTTAGACATTAAAAGCTTCTAACATGATATGGAATCCGAGGTTCCGATATCACATTAGAAGCTTTTTTGTTGCGGTGCTTATATTAATAATGGCATGAATGAACGCATGCTGTCTTAGTTTCAGGAATCGGCTAGAATATTAAACTTCCGTTCTTTGAATATTTTTTAATTTCTTACTAATATCATCCAGTTCATTCTTCGCCTTTTTACCCCAATCTCCTTGAGCTACATTATCAAATTCACCTTTAAATTTTTTGAAATGGCTACCTATATTTCACAGCTCACTTTAGATATCGAACTTGTTTCTTCAGAGTTACTTGTTATATTACCAGGATTTATTTGATATTCCGTTTGACTCATAACTTGTATCCTCACTTGGAGTATATTGTACAGAATCTGTAAAATAAATGTTTTCTTCTTTATTTTCTACAAAGGTAAATTCTAGATTTTTTGACCCTACAGATGAGCCTTTTAAATCACCATCACCTTTCAATAATAGTTTCGGAGCTTTGTTGGTTGGAATATTATATCTTTTTCGAAGTTGCTTCACATTATAGTCATCATTACTTAATTGATACTTTGCTGAATAACTTGGCACATTCGGATTATATGAAATGTCACCATCTTTATAATCATTAATATCTTTAAAGTCACCGTATTGTACAAAGAATTTAAAGTTTTCGATTTCTTTTCTTAATTTATCATCAGCTATCGGTTTGGTTGGAATGATTCTATTATGTTCCATTTTCACTGGATATTTTGTATCTTTACTATGTGAATACCCTTTACTATCCTCGGTTATTTCTCTAACAACAAAATTACCTTTCGTTGTTCTAGTATTACGATTTATATAGAGCACCATTCCTCTAGATTCCATATTGCTATTATTTGTCTCAATAATCATTTTAGAGTGAATTATCCAAGTGCCTTTGTCACCTTTTTCAAACTCTTCGTCACGAAAGCCTTCCTTATCATAGAAGTCTTCAAGATTTTTGGTTGGATATAAACTCAATGTTTTGTTGAAATTTTCTTTAATTTGTTTATCTTTACTACTTTCTTCTTTTTTCATTCCGCAAGCGCCTATAAAAACAGATAGTATTATCAGGCATAGACACAATTTTAACCTTTTTGAATGAATCATCATTTCTCCACCTTATATTTTTAATACTGACTCAATCTTTAATTTATACATTTAAAGCGAAAAATTTTTTAACACTTTATGAAATTTTCATTCCAAACTTCTATTAACCCTATTTAGTTTGACTCATAACTTGTATCCTCGCTTGGAGTAAATTCAACCGAATCTGTAAAATAGATATTCTCTCTTTTATTTTGTACAAAGGTAAATTCTAAGTCTTTAGAGCCTATGGATGAACCTTTTAAATCGCCATCACCTTTCAACAATAGTTCTGGTGCTTTTTTAGTCGGTATATCATATCTTTTTCTTAATTGTTGGATATTATAATCATCATTACTTAATTGATATTTTGCCGAATAACTTGGTACGTTTGGATTGTATGAAATATCCCCATTTTTATAATCTTTAAAATCTTTAAAGTTGCCATATTGTACAAAAAACTTGAAGTTTTCAATTTCTTTTTTTAACTTCTCGTCTTTTATAGGTTTTGTTGGTATGATTTTATTATGTTCCATCTTGACAGGGTATTTTTTATCTTTATCATGTGTATATCCTTTTTTATCTTTAGTTATCTCACCTACTATAAAATATCCTTTCGTTGTTCTAGTGTTACGATTGATGTAAAGTACCATCTCTCTGGATTTTAAGGCTCCTCCTTTTAATTGGATGTTCATTCCAGAATTAACTATCCAAGTACCTTTATCACCCTTTTTAAATTCTTGATCTCGAAAGCCTTCTTTATCGTAAAAATCATCGAGATTTTTGGTTGGATATAATTTTAATGTTTGATTAAATGTGTCTTTAATTTGGGCGTTTTGACCATTTGCTTTTGTCATAATGACATAACCTACAATCAATATAATGAGTAATACCAAGCATATACCGAGCGTTAATTTCTTTGAATGCATCATCATTTCTCCACCTTATATTTTTAATACTGACTCAATCTTTAATTTACACAACTAAAACGAAAAATCATTTTGAACACTTTATGAAATTTTCATTCCAAACTTCTATTAACCCTATTTAGTAGGTTTGAAATTAATACTATCCGTAAAATAGATGTTTTCTTCTTTATTTTCTACAAAGGTAAACTCTAAATTTTTGTGTCCTATAGATGATCCTTTTAAATCACCATCGCCTTTTATTAATAATTTAGGTGCTTTCTTAGTTGGTATATCATACCTCTTTCTAAGTTGCTTCACATTGTAGTCATTGTTACTCAATTGATATTCCGCCGAATAACTAGGTACATTGGGATTATATGATATGTCACCATCTTTATAATCATTAATATCTTTAAAGTCACCGTATTGTACAAAAAACTTAAAGTTTTCGATTTCTTTTCTTAATTTATCATCAGCTATCGGTTTGGTTGGGATAATTCGATTATGTTCCATTTTCACTGGATATTTTGTATCTTTACTTTGTGCATACCCTTTACTATCTTCCCACAATTCTCTAACAATAAAATTACCTTTCGTTGTTCTAGTATTACGATTTATATAGAGCACCATACTTCTAGATTCCATTTTTTTATCCTTCAGCTCAACTACCATCTCAGAATCAACAATCCAAGTCCCTTTATCTCCTTTTTCAAACTCTTGATCTCGAAATCCTTCTTTATCATAAAAATCATCGAGATTCTTGGTTGGATATAAACTCAATGTTTTGTTGAAATTTTCTTTAATTTGTTTATCTTCTTTCATACCACACGCGCTAATAAAAACAGCTAATAATACTAAATACAGCCAGAGCCTCAACCTTTTTGAATGAATCATCATTTCACACCCCCATTTTTATTTTTGATGCAAAGTTAAGTTCAAATTCCAATATTAATAATACTAGAGGGAATTTTATGATTAAATCCTCTTGGCTTTTAATTGTTAGTTGTATTTTTCACATATCAACATCACAAATTATTTAAAAAGCGCAAATATCTTTATAATTTTTATTGGCCTAACCAACTAATTAATTAAGATAAATTGCGCTTATATTTAAAATAATAACACTGAAACTCAATGTCTTTACTTATTAAAATTGATGTTTAAATACATCTTTACTAACATTCATTTTTCGGTTTACATTAATTTGTTATATAGCGATATATATCATCTCTTACAGCTTTATCGAGTGCTAAATCCATCGTTACTACGTTTGAACCATTCGGCATTTTATCTTGCTTCTCTGAACCTTCTATATATCCAGCAGTTCCTAAATAATAAAAATATATACCATCATCATCTTTTTTCTGTACAAAAATATACATTTTAATTCCTTTTGCTCTATGGGACAAAATTTTCTGAACTTCTTTTGATTTTAGCGTTCTATTAGATTTAGTAAACCATTTTAATTCATCTTGACTTAAAAATTCATCTTCATATTTTGTGCTATCACTTATATCCTCATGCTTATCATAAGTGATAAATATTGGCATTTCTTGGCTTCTTATCATGTATCCCATGATTACAGACGAACCATTTTTATTCCAATTAAATATTTTGCTAAAATCTTCTCTTGAATATTTATTATATAAAATCAGTCCATTTTTACCTTTTTGGTATTTTTCATTGTTATACTTTGATAATTCAATAAGATCTTCTAAAAATATTTTAAATGTTTGATTACTTAGAGCATTAGTAAATGCATCGCTTAGTCTTATCATTCTTTCATTACATTCTATAATGGGACTTCCATAGATTTTTTCAATTCCTGCGTTGTAAAATGAAAAATCTAAAATTCTTAATGAAGTATCTATATCATCTTCTGTTATATCCTTAACTTCGTTCAACATTTTATTTTTTAATTCATCATATGTTAATTCATTTTTTAAAAGTTCTTCTAAAACTAAACTATCGATTCTTTTCAATCCAGGTGCTATTTGTCTTGAAAAGAAAACCAGATTTTTAGATTCATTTTCCGTCAATAATGTATCTATTTTGTTATATCTCACTAAGAACTCGTAATAATTACTAAATTTAGAAAATATAACGCTTGGATCTATAGAATGTTGTTGTATGAAATCCATTAGTAACGGCATGTGTCCCAATCTATTTTCAACTTCTTCATAAGCTTTTAATATTAATTTATTTTGATTTAATGATACTGCATCCAATGAATTGTAAATCTGTTTTTTAGCAACTTCTTCAAAATTAATTGTAGATACTCCATTAATCGAATCGTTATTCGTTAAAAACTTCTTATAATTATCTTTATTTTGCGATTGATCCCCAGAAAGCGCAATCGGAATTAAATAATTTGTCTTATAATTACCAATAAAATCAATTACTGTAACATACTCTTTATTTGAACTTTTTCTTAATCCTCTACCAAGTTGCTGAATGAATATAATACTAGACTCTGTTGGTCTCAACATTACAACTTGATTGACTTCTGGAATATCAATACCTTCGTTAAAAAGATCTACAGTTATAATATAGTTAATCTTACCTTCTTTTAATTTTTCTATTACAATTTGGCGATAATTAACACTATCATCTCCTGTTAAAGCAACACTTTTAATCCCTTTTGAACTTAGTTTATCCGCTAAATCATAAGCTTCTTTTTTGCTACTTACAAAAATTAATCCTTGTAAAATTTCACCTGAATATCCATAGTAATCTGTCTTTTGAATAATATAATTAACTCTTTCATCAGAAGTTAAATATCTCAGTTTAGTTACATCATCTTCTTTAATACCTTGATGTACATAATCAGTCACACCAAAATAATGAAATGGACATAAAATATCACTTTCTAATGCTGCTTGTAACCTTATTTCATACGCAATATTATAATCAAACAGTTCAAATATACTTAATTCATCTGATCTTTCTGGTGTTGCAGTCATTCCCAGCATGAACTTAGGTTTGAAGTAGTTAAATACTCGTTGATAAGTAGATGCAGCAGAACGATGTGCTTCATCAAAAACAATATAATCAAATTCATTTTCATCAAATTGCTTAAAATTATCATCTCTAGATAATGTTTGAATGGTTGCAAATAAATATTTGGCATCGACATCTCTATGTTTTCCTGTCAACAATCCAAAATCACTATCATTTTTTATAGGTAATACTTTTTTAAATTCTTCCTTAGCTCTATTTAAAATCCCCTCATTATGAACAATAAATAAAAATTTATTAGGGTTTACTTCTCTAACATCTAATGCACATAAAATCGTTTTACCTGTACCAGTTGCAGATATTATTAACGCCTTATCTTTGGCTTTATCCCTAATAGCTTTTAATGACCTTAATGCTTCTGCTTGCATTAAATTGGGTACAATTTCCACTGATTTTTTCACCTTATCAGCTAGCAGCATTTGAGTTTGTTCAACCTCCGCTAATTTTTCTAAGGAGCGGTACTCAAATGATTCTTTATATGATTTAATCCATTGCTGAGTCAGTGGGGTACTCTTTTGCCATAACAATTCAAATTCATTTTTTACACTATCAACTAAATCGCCATTTTTCATAGTAGACAGTAAAACATTATGCTCATAATTAACCTTTAACGCATTAGATGTTAAATTAGAGCTTCCTATTACCATAGAACTATAATCCTTATGTTCAAAAATATATCCTTTGGCATGGAATCCAGCAATATCAGTTAATCTTACCTCTACATTTTTTAATTTAAGTAATTCTCCATACATTTTAGGACTATTAAATCCTAAGTAATTAGATGTTAATATTTTCCCTTTAACACCCTTATTGCTTAAATCTAATAGTTGAGCCTTTAAGCTGGCTAATCCGCTTTCTGTTATAAAAGCTACAGAAAAATAGAACGTTTCACATTTTTGAAGTTCATCTATAATTGTTGAAAGGACTTTTTCATTTTTATTATTTACTAAAAGCTTCGGTGTATAATTCCCTTTATGAGAAATATCTTTGTCTATAAAACCTTTTTTTAAAGATTGATTGAAATCATTTAGTAATCTACTCATATTATCCCTCAGTCATAATTTTATTAACGGCTGGTATATCCGCTGGGGCCCAATTTAATTTATCAAGTTCGTTTATTGACAACCATTCAATACTCTTATGTTCAGTTAAAGTTGGTAACTCTTTGTTTAAAGTACATTTGTATGTTGTTAACTTAACAATGCCAAAATCATATTCATGTTCTGTAGTTATGACTTTGTCTCCAACAATTAGATCACATTTCATTTCTTCTCTAATTTCTCTGATCAAAGCTTCTTTTTCAGTTTCATTCTTTTCAATCTTACCGCCAGGAAATTCCCACATTAAAGGTAGACTCATTTCTTCACTTCTCTGTGCACAAAGAATTTTGTTATCAGAAAAAATAATAGCTCCTACTACATTGATTACTTTTTTCATAAGACTCACCCTTCAATTTAAAATCATCTTAATTGTTATTCTATCAAAAATTACAAAACTATATATAAATCAATATTAAAAATTAATATTTTACAATTTCCTGCATGATATATCACTCTTACATCTACTCCATGCATTTTCATACACATCTATTATATAATACTTGTGAAAAGTATTGTCTTGGGGCTGTGTTTTTTTACTTTTGGGGCGTATTTCTTTATAATTCATTACATAAATGTAAGGGCTTTAGTTTTCATGTTTTATTAAGTCTAACTGAGATTTTGAAAGGATGTTTAGCAACAATGGATAAAGAATTATGGATAGAACGAGCTAATGATAGTTTAGTTAAACATTTTTATGAGCAGCAATCTGACATTGAACAGCGAGAAGGTTTTGAAAGTAAATTAACATTTGGTACTGCGGGTATACGCGGAAAATTCGGTCTTGGTGAAGGTCGACTTAATAAGTTTACTATTGAAAAATTGGCATTAGGTTTAGCGCGTTATTTAAATGCCCAAACAAACAGTCCAACAATAGTCATTCATTATGATATTAGACATCTTTCAACTGAATTCGCCCAAATAATTGCTAATGTATTAGCAAACCATCAAATAACAGTTTATTTACCTGATACATATAAAACGACACCGGAATTATCGTTCGCGGTGCGCAATCTTAATACTACTGCTGGCATTATGATTACAGCAAGTCATAATCCGAAAGACTATAACGGCATCAAAGTATATGGTTCTGATGGTGCGCAATTATCGACTGATGCATCTGAGCTTGCAAGTCGTTATATCGAAGAAGTTGGCGATCCATTACAGATTGATATACCTATTTCTAAACAAAATACATCTTATATCAAGCCTTTTCCGAAATCTGTAACTGATGACTATATGAAACACATTCAAAATATGATTGGCTATATTCCTAAATCTGATTTACAAGTTGTGTTCACTAGTTTACATGGTACAAGTGTTCCGATTGTACCTGAGTTATTACAATCTTTGAATTTCAATCAATTTAATCTTGTAGAAGCACAATGTAAACCTGATCCGAATTTCAGCTCAGTTCAAAGTGCTAATCCTGAAGATCATCGCGCTTTTGATCAAGCAGTCGAACTTGCAAATAAAAGTCATGCAGACTTATTAATATCAACTGACCCTGATGCGGATCGTCTTGGCATTGCTGAACGTGATGCACATGGTCATATCACATATTTTAATGGCAACCAAATTGGTGCGTTGTTACTTAATTATCGTATTCAACAAACGTCTCAATTACGTCATCGCTTAATGATTCAATCTATTGTAAGTAGTGAGTTAACAAAGTCATTAGCACGCTATAATAATGTTGAATACAAAGAGGTGCTTACGGGCTTTAAATTTATTGCTCAGGAAATAAGACAACTGGACGATCATCAAAATATGATTTTCGCCTTTGAAGAGAGTTACGGTTTTCTATCAGAGCCTTTTGTACGTGATAAAGATGCCGTACAAATTGTGCCACTCATTATAAAATACGCTTCTGAGTTAAAATTATATGGCAAAACATTGAAAGATGAATTAGAACAGATTTATCAAACTGTTGGTAGACATGAGGATACATTATTCTCGCATACGCTAGATGGATTAGAAGGTAAGAAAAAAATTGAATCAATTATGACACATTTCCGTTCAAATCCACCGCAAGAGATTCAAGGACTGAAAGTGAAAGCAATTGAAGATTATTTAACTAGCGAGGTTTATCATTTGGATAAAGATACAACGTCACAGATTAATTCTCCTAAATCAAATGTTATTCGTGTCTTATTTGACGAAGGATTTATCGCTTTACGTCCTTCTGGTACTGAACCTAAAATTAAATTATATGTGTCGTTAAAATGTCGGAATTTTGATGATGTAGCTCAAAAAATTAATGCGATGATTTTTAGCTAATTAAAAATTTTATACATCGAAATATTACATTTCATTTTATACTTATCAGCCCTTTTGAAACTAGAATCCTTATGTTTTCGCGTTTTGAAGGGGCTAATTTGTAATAATTTTTCAAAAGTATATTAGAAAATTAATTTTCATGTATTTTTCATATTAAGCGGTAATAATATAATAATTAATACCGCGACCTATTTAATTGTTTTCGCGATGAAAAAGGTTTAGAATTACAAAAATAACTATTTTAAATTTAGTTACAAATATATTTTAGAAAGGATGTGAAATAATGAAAGGCTCTAAACAAATACTTTTGATTATGGGCATTATATCTCTTATTGTTTTATTTATTTTTACACTATTCATCATGGCGCAATATGCAAAACATTATGAACAAAAATCCGACAGTTCCAACGCACATACTTTAAATTCATCATCAGCCATAATTGAGCAACATACTATGTCGAATTTAGCGTCTCTAGATTTATACGCTCCTGTTCGTAACATTACTTCTAGTCGTGATATTCATCCCATTTATTTCATGACAAAAGATTAAAACTTCCTTTTTCATAACCCCATTCATTCAACTAATAAATTAAAAATTGATAAAAACGTACTGTTTTTTAGAAACATACATATATAAGAAACGCATCCATTACTAAAAGACAGTACATTATATTCTATCGGGAAGGTGCAACAATGACCGTCAACATCGTGTTTTCTATCGTGTTCTGTATCAGTATGGTTATATTAGGCATTTATGTCGCAATAACTAAAGATTTCACACTAATCTCTTTTATAAATCAAACGACCATTGCAGATAAACACAAGAACCAAATTGCATATATATTTACGCTATGTATCAGTTTGAGTGCAGTATTTTTGATGTCTTCAATTCTAAGCTTTGAATATGATTTTATTGCATTAGCATTCTTATTTTTAACGATAGCATTATTACTTATCGCATTATTCTACGTTTGCTTTTATAAAATTACAAAATACCCGTAAATGTTTGTGATAGTGTGTTGGTTAGATTTATTGATGCGCTGTCAGTAAGTAATTGTTTGCGAAAAAAATACAACCTTGTACGAATACAAAGTTGCATTAATATAGAATCATTTATGCTTTTTAATATCACAAAATAAATTGATTAAACTAGCTAAAATAGTCAAAATTGGAATCAAGATTACATAAATATCATAACCTCTAGATATTAGTATACATAATATAATTAGCGACCCTATTATAATTGCTAAATTATAAGCCAAACTAATTTTATATTTCATTTCAATTCCCACCTTAATAGCATTGATTAAAATTCTATTATGTTTACATAGACTTCTTAACAAACCTTAACCCAGCTAAGCTAAGCATTGAAATAATTGCACCTCCTGATATAAATATATTACTTAAGCTTAGTAAAGGTATAATTAAACTTATAAGTCCTAAAGACAATGTATCCGCTGCGTAATTCGATGTAGATGAGATACTAAATACTTTCCCCATCAAATGATTTGGCGTCTTTATTTGAATGGCAACTGATCTTGTTAGTCCCTCTATAGATTGCCCAAGTCCCACTAAAGTTGCACCTATATATAGTATCGCCACACTTGGAAACACATTAATTATCGATAAGCCAATCCCCCAAACTAAAACACCAATACTAAATTTAAAGATTAATCGTTTTTCTGACAGTAAACCCATAATCAATGACATTAATAAAGACGCTATACCTAAACATGATGTAGCTAGTCCATATACACCAACGCCCTCTTTTAATATATTGGAAATAAACAATGGTAATGCAACACGCCAAAGACCAGTATTAATCAATATGCAAGCAAATTGGATGATGATGATAAATGGAATTTCTTTAGATTTTTTCAAGAATTCCCAAGTTTCAGAAAAATCTTCTTTTGAGTGTCTATCAATCATGCTGATATTTGTATATTTTAAAAGTGCATTAAAAATAAATCCTAAAAATAGCAATATACTGCAAATAAAAAAGACGCCAACATTACCAACTAGTATTACAATGACACCAATTAAAGCAGGTAAAATAATATTTGAGCCTCTTTGCAAACTATCGATTAACGCATTACTTGTTGCTAAATGCTCCTCATCAATAATTTCAGGAAGAATTGCCCTAAACGCAGGATCCGTATAGCAGTTAATAATGGTGATAGCTGTAGATATGGTTAGAAGCGTCAGATAATTTAAATTTGATGTTATTGCAAGTAAAGGAATAATTATTATAATCAAACTTAGTATAAGATCAGATAGATAAAGTATTTTCTTTTTATTATGTTTATCAGAATATGCGCCACCGAAAATACCAAATATAATAAATGGTAGTGTTTGACTCATAACCATCATTGATAATTTTAAAGATGATTGGTTTGTCAATTCAACAGTAAACCAAATTATTTGTAACGAAAACAGCACAAAGCAACTCCGACGTAAGAAATTACCAATCAATAAATATGTAAAGTTTCTATTTTTCAAAACTTCTAAGTACAACATATTTATCACCTCTCATAAAAATAATTGAATGCATCCACCAGCTTTTTTAGACCTTCTTCTAAACTCTCTTTATCCAAAGCGCAATTAATTCTAATATAATTTAGTCAGTTAAATATCAATTATTTCGAAATTTACATACTACTTGAAACACCATACATAACCCCCAAAATGACTACTCAGAGGTTATATTCTACTAATTATGATTATATTAAATATGAAAATATTATCAAAAAATCAAATTTATAACAAAAATACACCCCTTAAAGTTAGGTCTTTCAATCCAACTTTTGGGGTGTATATCATTTTCACCATATTCTAGGTTGTTTTTAACAAACTAAATATAGTGAATGCAAATCAAGTATTATTTAAATAATGAATTATTTTAATTTTTTCTTCTACGTGCCAATAACATTAATCCAGCAATTCCAATTATACTACTAAAGATCAATCCTTTTTGTGTGCTTTCTGCACCTGTTTTTGGTAATTCTGCTCGTTTTTTCTCTTGATTAGCTACTGATTTTTTAGCAATTTTAGATTTTTTAACTTTATCATTTTTATCCATTGAATGAACTGGTTCATTTGGTTTTGCTCTGTCTTTCGATAATCCTGGATTGTCAGGATTTACTGGGCCACTTGGATGAGTTGGTCTGCTCGGCTTCTCTGGGTTTTCAGGTCCTTTTGGATCTTTTGGTTTCTCGCCACCGAACTCTACAATCTTATCTACTGGTTGTTTTGTGATCTCTTCTGTTGGTTGACCCTCGCCAACTTTTTCACCCGTTAATGGGTTCACTGTGATTGGTGTTGTGATTGTCTTACTTCCTGGTTGTCCTTCTTGTTTCACTCGCTCTTCACCAGGTTGTAACTTCGGATTAAATTCACGTTTTGTTTCAAACGGTATCTCTACTGTTTTTGTTTCTGGTGTACCCGTTTTTGGTCCGTGTTTAATCACATCATCCACTGGCTCTTCGATCACTTTTCCTGTGTCTGGATTCTTGATTCCTGGTTTACCTGGTACTTTTTCCGTTTGATCTGTTGGTAAGTTTGGATCAAAGATATCTTTATGACCTTGCGGTATTTTCTCGCCACCGAATTCTACAATCTTATCTACTGGTTGTTTTGTGATCTCTTCTGTTGGTTGACCTTCGCCAACTTTTTCACCCGTTAATGGGTTCACTGTGATTGGTGTTGTGATTGTCTTACTTCCTGGTTGTCCTTCTTGTTTCACTCGCTCTTCACCAGGTTGTAACTT
>NZ_JACYVY010000003.1:0-1937 GCF_017151825.1 Staphylococcus sp. EG-SA-18 | reverse complement strand
GATCTCTTCTGTTGGTTGACCTTCGCCAACTTTTTCACCCGTTAATGGGTTCACTGTGATTGGTGTTGTGATTGTCTTACTTCCTGGTTGTCCTTCTTGTTTCACTCGCTCTTCACCAGGTTGTAACTTCGGATTAAATTCACGTTTTGTCTCGAACGGTATCTCTACTGTTTTTGTTTCTGTTTTATTAACTAGATTAGGCGTTAGTTTAAATGTTGAGTTATTTAAATCTGTTCTCATCCAACCATTTGCATATACACCTTGAGATGTTCCCTGTCTTTGACTAGAAGTAATTAAAAAGTTATATGCTTCAGATTTATCCAATCCCAAATCTGATATATTAGCTTCCCAAATTTTACCAGCATATTCGGCTCTCATTATCCCCGATTTTTCATTGTACGCTAATTTTAAATTATTAAGTAATTGACCATGGAATTTTCCATCTGTTGTATCAATAGAATTATCTGCATATTGGAATGAATTATCCGCTTTACCTCTTGTTGGTATGTTTGTTCCAACCTTTGCTGTAGTTCCATCAGCACCTGTTTTTACAAACGTACCATACCCTTTAAATCCTTGTCCTGCCTGTTTCTCTTCTTTATCCATGGGATCTTTAAAATTATACCCTGTATCAATTTTAAATCCTGCTGAATTTTCCATTCCTTTGGGACCTAATATACCTCCCTTTTGTAAATATTCGTTACCGTCACCTTTACTAAATAAGAACCCCCATCCATCAGCGCCAGTTGTTACCGATTGATGATTATTAGCTACTCTAATGTTAAACTCAAAGTCATTTTTAAAAGAAACTTTATTCTTTAATTGTAATGCTCCTGTCAATTCGTTTTTTCCAATACTTTTATTATTGAAACGAGTGACTTCAGATACCTTTAGATCCTCTGGATTGCTTTGTATATCAACACTTCCGTAACCTTCAAAATGTTCTTTACCTTGAATTGTAATTGGGGTAGATTCAACTACATTTTTAGAATCTCTTGTAATATCAAAAGAGCCTTCATCAACAGAACGAGCTTTTCTAACCTTAGGTGTCTCTGCGTTATGAGTGACTGACGATTTCGGCTGAACTTCAGCAACATCAGCTACTTCTTTTGGTGTATCCTCCTTTTTTGATATATCTTCAGCTTTTACTGATGGTTCATGTTCGATTGTGTCTTTGTTTGAAGTTACTTCAGATTTAGCTTCTACACCCTGTGGTGCAGTGTCTTTGTTTGTTACTTCTTCAATCTTCACTTCTTTTGATTGGACATTATCTTTTAATGTAGTTGGATTCTCAATATTGTTTTCAGCTGCTTCTGCCTCTTGTTGAGTTCCCAAATACATTAGTGAGCCAATTAAAATAGATGCTGTTCCAACTGTAAATTTTCTTATTGAATATTTATTCAATTTATTTGATAGAAAATCTACTCTTTTATTTACCGGTCCTTTCTTATCTCTCATTTGCATACTCCTTTTTCCATATTTTCCACTTTACTTACAGTGAATTTACATGTAATTTTACAAATACAATAGGAGTTGCACAATGGAATATAACACTTATCTTTATAAAATTATTTTATATATTGAAACACTTAAAACAATCTACAAATAAAATTATTATTTTTAGTTTTCAATGAATAATTCATTCTTATCTGTTGGAAAAACCCATCAACTCAATAGCATTGAATTTCTAAAATAAAAAATACCTTAACGCATTTAAAAATACATTTAACTGCACCAAGATATTAAAATCTCGAAACATACTTTATGTTTCATTAATATTTATTTCACTCAAAAGATTTTTAATATAATTGTGTTGTTTTACAGAAACAACAATGATTACATTTCTACTATCATGTGGGTCTCTACATTTATTCAAGTAACCCTTTTTTGATAATTCTTTTACGCTTTTAACAATTCTAGATTGGTCTATACCGATA